>CAXTOI010000136.1:0-8558 GCA_964245645.1 uncultured Novosphingobium sp.
GGGGTGGGCACTTCTTCTTTTTCTTCTTTGCTAGAGATAACAGAAAGAAGTGCCCACCCTGTTCAGAGTCACGTGCCTCTGAACACCCCTCCCGCAAGCGGTAGGGGAGAAGGGAGGTCAGCACTGTTTTCCGGCTGCCAATGCCTCGCTCAGCAGCGCGGCAATGCGGGGTTTGTCGGGGAAGCCTTCTTCGATCCATCGCGCTTCGATCTGCTGAAGAATGCGCGCGACTTCCGGACCTGCCGAAACTCCGGCGGAGACGATGTGGCCGCCTTTCAGCGGAAACACCGGCACCGCCCAGTCGCGCAAGGGCTCGGTCGATTGCCCGGCGAGCAGCAGCCGATCGATCGCCGCCACGCGGCCGATGCGAAACGCCTGGGCGCGCGCTTGCAGGGTGTTGGGCCGGCGCCCGGCGGCAAGCGACAAGCGCTGCTTCTGCGCGCCGGACAAGCGAAACCGCGCCGCGATCTGGTCGGCGATCGCCGGTTCGGCGGGCAGCAGCGCCGCCAGCCGCCGCAGCGCATCGGGCGCAATCGCCTGATCGGTTTCGGCCGCGACCAACCGCGCCAGCGCAGCCGGATCGGCTTCGGGCAGGATCACCGCCAGTACGCCCAGTTCGGCCATCCGCGCCACCGTGGGCGCGGGATCGGGCAGGCCCAGCAGGTTCATCATTTCCATACCGATCCGCTCGCGCGACAAGCCCTTGAGCGTGGCGGCCAATTCGGCGCAGGCGGCTTCGGCAGCCTCGTCGGTGGGCAGCGAGCCGAACCGCGCCTGGAAGCGGAAATAGCGCAGGATGCGCAGATGATCCTCGTGGATCCGCGCGCGGGCATCGCCGATGAAGCGCACGCGTCGCGCCGCCAGATCGTCCAACCCGCCGAAGAAATCGGCGATCTCGCCGCTGGCCGGATCGGCATAAAGCGCATTGATGGTAAAATCGCGCCGCGCGGCATCGTCTTGCCACGCCGTGGCAAAGGCGATTGTGGCATGCCGGCCATCGCCGGCAAGGTCGCGGCGCAGGGTAGTGATTTCGACTGCTCCGTCCGGCAGAGCGGCGGTAACCGTGCCATGCGCGATGCCGGTGGGGATGGTGCGGATGCCCGCCGCGCCGGTCCGCGCGATGACCTCGGGCGGCTCCAGCAGCGTGGCGATGTCGATGTCCTTGACCGGCAACCCGAGCAGCGTGTCGCGCACCGCGCCGCCGACGTAGCGCATATTGGCTGGCGCCAGCGCGGCTACCAGCGCAGCAAGATCGGCGCGGCGAGTCCAGCCGGCGGCCGGCAGAACCTCAGCCATTCCAGTTGAGGCGCCGCGTCAGATTGAAGATGATCGAGGCGGTCACGCCCCAGATACGATGTTCCTGCCATATGATTTCGATGAACGGGTGCCGGACGCCGTTGTACTCGATCCATTGTTCGACCTGGTTCGCCGGGGTCAGGATATGGGCCAGCGGCGCCTCGAACCATTGCGCAACCTCGGCGGGATTGGGATGGATGGCGATATCGCCGGGCACCGTGGCCAGCACCGGGGTGATGTCATAGCCCGATCCGCTGTGGTAGCGATCGCCTGTGCCGATAATCCGCACGTGGGCAGGATCGATGCCCAGTTCTTCCTCGGCTTCGCGTAGTGCCGCATCTACCGCGGTTTCGCCAGGGTCCAGCCTGCCGCCCGGAAAGGCGACCTGGCCCGG
The DNA here is from genome assembly GCA_964245645.1 of uncultured Novosphingobium sp. GTDB lineage: Bacteria > Pseudomonadota > Alphaproteobacteria > Sphingomonadales > Sphingomonadaceae > Novosphingobium. The sequence goes on from CAXTOI010000136.1 coordinate 1,691, forward strand.
ATGCGCGCGCATATGCGACGGGCGATGCAGCAACAGCACCCCGGGCTCCTCGCGCTCGGTAACCGCGATCAGCACTGCAGCGGCGCGAAACTGCTCGCCGCCGACCAGCCGGGGATCTTCCCACAGCTGCGGCGGCGTGGCGGCTTCACCCTCGCGGTATAATGCTTCGAGCCGATCGAATACGGCGCTCACGCGGGCACCAGGGAGAAGACCTGTCCCTGGCTGGTGACCGTCAGATCGTCGGATAGCAGCCCGATTTCGACCAGTTGACCATAGGTGCTGCGGTTCAGCCGCGCCTCGGTGCCGTGCCGCACGGCGACGTAAAGCGCGGGCGTATCGCGATCGCCGCGCGCGATGATCGGATGCTCGGCCCCGGCAATGATGAAATCATCGGTGTTGAGCCGGAACACCAGCGCCCCCCCCGCCGCTCCATCCCCGTCCTGCTTGAGGTCGATCGCCAAGAACGCCGCATCGTCCACCGTGATGGCCTGCTTTTCATAAGGCGTGACCAGCCAATGCGCGCCGGCCGTATCGCGGACCAGCAGCGAGGAAAAGGCGCGCACCATCGCCGGCCGGCGGATCTCGCCGCCATCATGATACCACCGCCCGTCCGCTGCGATGCGCATCAGGCTGTCGCTGGTCTGCGCCGGTTGCCATTGCTCGACCGGCGGCAGCTTGCGCGCCTTCACCAGCGCGGCAATCTCGCTCAGGCTGAGTTCGGCAAGCTCGGGAGGCGGTGCGTAGGGCATTATCCAGTCCTGCCAGATCGGCCTAGCGCCGCCAAGGCCCCAGTGTGCCCTGCTGCGGCAACACCGCAAGGCTGTCGCAGCGCGCAAGCAGGCGGTGTGGTTCCCATGGGCCGGGCAGGGTCCAGCCGGCGGTCCGGCTATTGCTGAAGCCCCAGAACCGGCCGTAATATTCGGGATCGCCGATCATCACCTGCGGCAGCGGCGCATCGGGCGACAGCGCCGTCAGGCTGGCGGTCATCAGCGCCTGGCCATAGCCCGCGCCTTGCAGTTCGGGCAGCACCGCGACCGGGCCGACCATGATCATCGGGTGCATCCGGCCTGCCGGATCGGTCAGCCCCACCGGCCAGCACTGCACCGTACCGACCAGCCTGTCGGCGCCGTCCAGTCCGGCGAAGCTGAGCGCGGGCAGGTAGTCCATGCCCTCGCGCACCAGATACGCGGTGCGCGTCTGGCGCTCCGGTTCGAAGGCGCGGTCCAGCAACGCCTCGACCAGGGCAGGATCGACGTTGTCGAGCGGTATGATGTTGGCAAGCGTGGTCATCAGGGCGGCGCGGATAGGGGACCGGGGCAGACGAGGCAAATTGAAACGTTCAAAACTTCCCGACCCCCTTGCAGTTCCGCCGCAAATTGGGTCAGGCTGCCGCCGTGGCACGGGTAGGCAAGCGATTCATCGTCGGCGTCGACGAGGCGGGGCGTGGGCCGCTCGCCGGGCCGGTGGTGGCCGCCGCAGTGTCGCTCGATGCGGCCAGGATCAGCGGGCTGGACGATTCCAAGCGCTTGTCGGGCAAGGCGCGGGCGGTGCTCGAGATCCAGATCAAGGCGCGCTGCCGCTGGGCGGTGGGTGTGGTCCATCCGCCCGAGATCGACCGGGTCAATATCTTCATGGCCACGATGCAGGCCATGACCGCCGCCGTCGCCGCGCTGTGCGCCGCCGCAGATTGCGCCGAACCGCCGCATGAAGTGCTGATCGACGGCAATCTCACCCCCCACGGCCGCACCGCGGAATGGTGCTGGCCATGCCGCGCGATCGTGGGCGGCGACGGCATCGAACCCTGCATTTCGGCTGCATCGATCATCGCCAAGGAGCATCGCGACCGGCTGATGCGGGCGCTGGCGAATGATTTTCCGCATTACGGCTGGGCGACCAACATGGGTTATGGCACGCCTGAGCATCTGGCCGCGCTGCAACGCCACGGGCCAACGCCGTATCATCGGCGCAGTTTCTCGCCGGTTGCGCAACTGGTGCTGATTTGATGCCGGATTGTCTCCGGGGGTATGATCGCCGCCGGTGGTAACAGGAAGATGCAATGCCAGGTTTCACTGCAAGCAATGTCCCTGATCAGGCCGGCAAATGCGTCATCGTCACCGGCGCCAACACCGGCATCGGTTTCGCGGCGGCCAAGCTGCTGGCGAAACGCCGGGCCCGCGTGCTGCTCGCCTGCCGCGACGAGAACAAGGCGCAGGCGGCGATCGCGCGCATCCTTGCAGAAACCCCCGGGGCCGATCTCGCTTTCCTGCCCTGCGATCAGGCCCATCTGGCCAGCGTGCGCCGCGCCGCCGAAATCGCCGCAGCGGAGCCGCGCATCGATGTGTTGCTGAACAACGCAGGGGTGATGTTGCCGCCGCTGACGCGCACCGCGCAAGGCTTCGAGCTGCAGTTCGGGGTCAATCACCTGGGCTGTTTCGCGCTCACCTGCCTGCTGCTGCCCAAGCTGGCGCAGGCGAGTTTCAACCGGGAAGACGGGCGCGCGCGGGTGGTGGTCACGTCCAGCCTGGCGCATCGGCGAGGCAGGATCAACTGGGCCGATCTCAACGCCGACAGTGGCTATAATGCGAGCCAGCGCTATGCCCAGAGCAAGCTGGCCAATCTGCTGTTCGGGCAGGAACTCGACCGCCGCCTGCGCGCCGCTCATTTGCCGGTTACGGCTGTGGCCTGCCATCCGGGTATCGCGGGCACCGATCTGTCGCGTCACCTGCCTGCGGTGGCCCGGCTGGCCTGGCCCCTGCTAGGGCTGGTGCTCAATTCGGCGGCGCAGGGAGCATGGCCGGCGCTCCAGGCGGCGACCGCCCCCGATATCTTGCCGGGCGGCTATTACGGGCCGCAACAATGGGGCGGCGCGCGTGGACCGTCGGGGGTTGCGCAGCGGACCCGGCGATCGCTGGATGCGGCGCTGGCAAAAAGATTATGGGAGGTCTCGGTGCAAATGACCGGGATCGACGCCGGCCTGCCGTCGGTTTGAAAATTTTTCGCCGACGAGTCTTCGCAGCAACACTACCATATATCGAGTCTGCCGCGATCCGCTGCACCTAAATGCAGTGCCGACCTCATTCGTTCGGTTGTGAGGGCAATCACGAGGCAGTTGAACCACGACCGCCGCAAGGCGTCGCGACTTGACGCGGAGTCCGCGAGGACTCACCCTGCAGGCCTCGGCAGGGAATGACGGCATATGGCGCTATTGCAGATCGACGAGCGGACCATCGAACGCACCAGGCCGCGCCCGGCGGTCAAGCCGGTGGTGCCCGGACCTGTCGCCGCCGAACTGCCGCTGGGGCGCATCCTGGATGGGGATTGCATCGCGGCGATGCGCTCGCTGCCCGACGCCAGCATCGACATGGTCTTCGCCGATCCGCCGTATAATCTGCAATTGGGCGGCGATCTCAACCGGCCCGATGGCAGCCGCGTCGATGCCGTAACCAATGATTGGGACCGCTTCGACAGCTTTGCCGCTTACGACAGCTTCACCCGCGCCTGGCTGAGCGAGGCGCGCCGGGTGCTCAAGCCCGATGGTTCGCTGTGGGTGATCGGCAGTTATCACAATATCTTCCGCGTCGGCGCGATCCTGCAGGATCTGGGCTTCTGGATTCTCAACGACATCGTCTGGCGCAAGGCCAATCCCATGCCCAATTTCAAGGGCACGCGTTTCACCAATGCGCATGAAACGCTGATCTGGGCGTCGCAGGGCGAAAAGGCGCGCTACACCTTCAATTATCGCACGATGAAGACGCTCAACGACGAATTGCAGATGCGCAGCGACTGGCTGCTGCCGATCTGCTCGGGGCCTGAGCGGTTGCGCAAGGGCGGCGTCAAGGTGCATCCGACGCAAAAGCCGGAAAGCCTGCTATACCGGGTGATGCTGGCCACCACCAGGAAGGGCGATATCGTGCTCGACCCGTTCTTCGGCACCGGCACCACCGGTGCGGTCGCCCGGCGGCTGGGCCGCAAATGGATCGGCTGCGAGCGCGAGAGCGCCTACCGCGAGGCTGCGCTGGAGCGTATCGAACTGGCGCTGCCGCTCGACGAAAGCGCCATCGCGACGATGCAAAGCGCCAAAACGACGGTGAAAGTCGCCTTCGGGACGCTGGTCGAGACCGGCTGGATCTCGCCGGGGACGGTGCTGACCGACCGCAAGCGCGGCCTGGCCGCCGCTGTCCGCGCCGATGGTTCGCTGGTAGCCGGCACACTGGCCGGTTCGATCCACGGCCTGGGCGCAAGGCTGCAGAACGCGCCGAGCTGCAATGGCTGGACCTTCTGGCATATCGAACATGACGGCCAGTCCAAGCCGCTCGATGCGATCCGCCAATTGTATATCCTCGCCACCGAACCTTGACAGAAACCCTCTACCTGCGCCCGATCGCGCTGGCCGATAGCCCGCAAAGCGAGGACGGCGAGGCGGTGCGGCTGGCCGGCGGCCTGGTCTATGCCAGCCGCTTCGCGCTGATCCGCCGCAACAATGGCCGGATCGTCGAGCGCTTGCGCTTGTCGGTGCCGCAAGTGCGCCTGGCGTTGGGCCTGCTGCCCGCGGCGCTGGCGGCCGATGGCCTGGCGCAATGGGCCGGGCTGCAGGGTGCGCATAAGCCGCTGCTGTGCGGCGCGCGCCGCATCCCGCTCGACCAGCCGCAAGTAATAGGCATCCTCAACGTCACCCCCGACAGCTTCTCCGACGGCGGCGAGTTTCTCGACAAGCCCGATGTCGCCAATGCCCACGCCGCCGCGATGCTGGAAGCGGGCGCTGCGATGATCGATGTCGGCGGCGAATCGACTCGCCCGGGCGCTGCCGCCGTATGGGAAGGCGACGAACTGAAACGCGTGCTGCCGGCGGTCGAGCGACTGGCAGCGATGGGTGCGGCGATCAGCATCGATACGCGCCGCATGGCCGTCATGGCGGCCGGGGTGACGGCCGGTGCGCATATCATCAACGATGTCTCGGCGCTGCGCCATGACCCGCGCGCACTTGCATTCGCCGCGCACAGCGGCGCGCCGGTGGTGCTGATGCATGCGCCTGCCGGCGATGATCTGCACACCAGCGCCGGCTACCAGGATGTCGTGCTCGATGTCTTCGACTGGCTGAAAGCGCGGCGTGACGCGGTGGTGGCAGCCGGCGTCGCGCGCGAGCGGATCATCCTCGATCCCGGCATCGGCTTCGGCAAGTCGATGGCCGACAACCTCGCGCTGCTCAACGCCTTGCCGCTGTTCCACGCGCTGGGTCATCCGCTGCTGGTGGGCTCCAGCCGCAAGCGCATGATCGGCGCCTTGTCGAACGAAGCGCCTGCACATGAGCGGCTCGGCGGGTCGCTGACGCTCGCCTTGAAGGCGCTCGACGCGGGGGTGCAATTGATCCGGGTGCATGATGTTCCGCAAACCGTGCAGGCGCTGCACGTCTGGCGCGGATTGCGCGATGCGGCGCTGACCGATTTCGCGCAATTGCCGCTATAGGCGGATGAAATGGCGGACGAGGCGCCTTTCGTCTTGAGCCCGCGCCGGTGCGGCGGTAAGGGCGGACGAGAATCTGGCTGCAATGGGGAATGACGATGGCATCGGGCAATGACATGAAGGCGGCGCAGTCCACTTACGACAGCTTTATCGGCGTGATCAAATGGGCAACCCCGCTGATCGCATTGATCGCGGCTGTCGTCGTCTATCTGCTGGCGCATTGATCGCTTGATGGCCGATGGCCTGCGGATTGCAGTTCTTCGGGAGTCCGCCTCGGGCGAAACCCGGGTCGCCGTCACCCCTGAAACCGTAAGGAAGTACATCGCGCTGGGCGCGCAGGTGGCGGTCGAAAGCGGCGCCGGTGCGCGCGCGGCCATCGCCGATGCGGATTATGCGGTTGCCGGGGCGCAACTGGCCGACGCCGGCACGGTGGTGCGCGACGCCGACATCGTGTTGGGCATCCAGGGGCCCGACCCGCTGGCGTTGACGGCGGTAAAACCGGGCGCGTGGATCCTGGCCGCGCTCGATCCTTTTACAGCTGCCGGACGCGCGCGAGTCGATGCCTATGCGGCGGCGGGGCTGGAGGCGCTGGCAATGGAATTCATGCCGCGCATCACCCGCGCGCAGTCGATGGACATCCTGTCGAGCCAGGCGAACCTGGCCGGCTACAAGGCGGTGATGCTCGCGGCCAACGAATATGGCCGCGCCTTTGCGATGATGATGACCGCCGCGGGCACGATCAGCGCCGCGCGGGTGTTCGTGATGGGCGTGGGCGTCGCCGGTTTGCAGGCGATCGCCACCGCGCGGCGATTGGGCGCGCAGGTGTCGGCCACCGATGTCCGCTCGGCGACGAAAGAGCAGATTCAGTCGCTGGGAGCCAAGCCGATCTTCGTGGAAGCGGTGGCAGGTATCGAGGGCGAGGGCGCAGGCGGCTATGCCACCGAAATGTCCGCGGAGTATCAGGCGGCGCAAGCGGCGCTGGTGTCGGCGCATATCGCCAAGCAGGACATCGTCATCACCACCGCGCTGATCCCCGGCCGCGCCGCCCCGCGTCTGGTCACCGGCTCCCAGATCGCCAGCATGCGGCAGGGCAGCGTGATCTACGATCTGGCGGTGGCGCAGGGCGGCAATGTCGAGGGCAGTGTGGCGGACGCGGTCGTGGTGCGGCATGGCGTCAAGGTCATGGGCTATGGCAATACGCCGGCGCTGCTTGCCGCCGATGCCTCGGCATTGTTCGCGCGCAACCTCTACAATTTTCTATCGGCGTTTTGGGACAAGGAGGCCGGGAAACCGGTGCTGGATGACGAAATCGGCAACGCCATCCGACTGACGCAAAGCGGTGCGGTGGTCCATGACCGCCTGCGTACCTGATGCTGAGCATACCTCCCAAATCCTCCCCCTCTGGGGG
>CAXTOI010000137.1:0-8550 GCA_964245645.1 uncultured Novosphingobium sp.
TTGATCCCCGTCAGCAGCGTGCCGACACCCGAGATCTGGATCGCCCAGAGGTAGTAGTCGACCCCGACGCCGGGCGAGTAATTGAGTTCGGACAATGGCGGATAAGCCAGCCAGCCGGTCTGCGCGAATTCGCCGATCAGCAGCGAGATGTTGATCAGCAATACCGCCGCTGCCGTCAGCCACAGGCTGACCGAATTGAAGGTTGGAACCGCCACGTCGCGCACGCCCAGTTGCAGCGGCAGGACGAAATTCATCAGCCCGATCATGAAGGTCATCGCCACGAAGAAGATCATGATCGTGCCGTGGGCGGAAAACACCTGGTCGTAATGCTCGGGCGGCAGGAAACCGTTCGAATGCAGCGCGATCGACTGCTGCGCGCGCATCATGATCGCATCGGTGAAGCCGCGGATCAGCATCAGCAGCGCCAGCCCGCAATACATGATGCCGACGCGCTTGTGATCGACCGAGGTGATCCACTCGCGCCACAGATACGGCATGTAGCCCTTCACCGTCACCCAGGCGAGCACGGCGATGACGCCGACGATGACCACCGCGGCGGCGACCAGCGGGATCGGCTGGTCGAACGGGATGGCGGCCCAGCTGAGCTTGCCCAGCAGCGTCACGTTGCGCGTCCTGCCGCTTGCGACTTGCCGCCATTGCTGGCCGGGCCCGGCGCCGGCGCGATGGCCTGGCTGACGATGGCGCCGAACAGACCCGGATCGACGGCCCGGAATGACCCGGGCGGCACATTCCGGCTCGGTTGCTCAAGCGCTGTATAGGCACCTCGATCGAGCGTCACGCCACTTGCGCCGGTCGCCGCAGTCCACGCGGCATAATCTGCCGGCGGCACTGCGCGCACGGCGAAATGCATGTCGGCAAACCCTGCACCGCTGAACATCGCCGATATTCCGCTGTAAGTCCCCGGCTTGTCGGCCTGCAGGTTCAACTGCGAGGTCATCTCCGCCATCGTATAGATCTGGCTGCCCAGCTGGGGAATGAAGAAACTGTTCATCACGCTCGACGAGGTCAAGCTGAAGTGGATCGGACGCCCGGTAGGGATGACCAGCTGGTTGACCGTCGCGATATGCTCTGCCGGGTAGATGAACAGCCATTTCCAGTCGAGCGAGACGACCTGAACCTCGACCGGCGGCTGCTTCGACGGCAATGGCGCATAAGGATCGAGCGTATGCGAGCCGAACCAGGCGATCCCGCCGAGGAAGGTGATCACCAGCAGCGGAATCGACCAGACGATCAATTCCAGCCGCCCGGAGAAGGCCCAGTCGGGGCGATATGTCGCGCGCGGATTGCCGGCGCGGAACCACCAGGCGAACGCCAGCGTCGCAATGATCGTCGGCACCACGATCGCCAGCATGATCGCCAGCGAATCGAACAGCACCAGCTTCTCGGATGCGCCGACCGGACCTTCCGGGTCAAGCACGCCGGTGCAGCCCGCCAGAGGCGTCACCAACAGCGCGCGGAGCGCCCAACGAAGGCTCGATCTCAGCATCGCACCCGGATCGTGCGCACCGGGCTCATGACGGCGCCGGTTGCGGCCGGTGGGCTTTACGCGGCGCATGCGGAGTTTCCGGCAGCGTCTCGGGAACGGTGAAGGTGGCGACGCCGATGCGGTTGTCGGCCATGCCGTAATAGACATCATAGCGGTCGGGCTGGCCGATATCGGTGCGACAATCGATCCCTGTCGGGAACACCACGCCATCGACCGTGCCGATCAACTCGTCGGGCTCGCTGGGGAACAGCACCGGCTCGGGCGAGCGATACAGCACATGGTGCGGCTTTTCCGGGTCGAGGATCATCACCCCCGCCGAATACAGGAACTTGCGGTGATCGGGCCGCGACTGCGGCGCTTCCTGCACGCCGTGGTGCACGATCAGCCAGCCGTGGCGGCACATCACCGGCGGCGTCCCGGCGCCGATCTTGAGCTTTTCCCATGGGTATTCAGGCATCGCCAGGGGACGGTGCGAGACGAATCGGCGGCTGTCCGACTCGAAGTGATCGCCTTCCTTGTGCCAATGCCAGTAGGAGATCCAGATGGTCTGCAATTCGCCCTGCGTCGGCGTGGCGACATGGGTGCTGACGATCTCTTCGGGGCGGGTGCCGGGGAACAGCGGCCGGTGCAGCATGGCGACCGAGGGCTTGTGATGGGGATCGTCGATGAACTGCGGGAAGACGCAGGCATCCTTGTTATCGCGGTCGGCCATCGTGATATCATGATAGGGATGAAATCTCGCCAGCCCAACTCGTTCCCACGAAATCAGATCGTTCGAGCGGGCAATGGCGATGCGCGGGCCGACCGGCGACCACGCCGTATAGGTCATGACATAATGACCCAGCGGTTCGACGTAGCAGACCCGCGGATCCTCGCAGCCGCCCCGGCCATCGGGCCAGGTTTCGTAGTCCGTCGTGGGTTCCAGTGCGATGCCCACCCGCTCGACGCCGGCCGGTTCGCCCGCCGCGTCGAACTTGACCCGGAAGATGCCGATCCGCGAATAATTGCCTTTGCCGACCAGCCGGGGAAACAGATACAGTTCCCCATCCGGACCGCGGGTTGCGGCGGGATTGAGGACGCCCTCCACTTCTTCCGGATGTGCAGGGTCCGGCTCCATCAGCATGCCGAGCCGCGTCATCTGGAACGGGATCATGCCGCTGCTCCGGTGCAGGCGATCACGGTCTCGATCACCTTGGCTGTCTCGGATGGCCCTGCCACCTGGATGCAATCGGCCCCCGAGCGCCGCGCCGGATAATCGTTACCGCCTTCGAACAGCGCATCGCCGACGAACAGCATGTCCTCTATGGGCACGCCCAGCACTTCGTTGAGCTTGGCGATGCCATAGGCCTTGTCGACCCCGGGGCGAGTCACATCGAGCGACGTCGCCCCGCCCATGCCGATCGAAAATCCGGGCAATAGTGGGGTGAGCTTCGCCTTCATCGCCTTGCGCTTGGCGAAATCCGGGTCCCAGCCCTTTTTGGCATCGAGCGGCGCCTCCTGGCCCAGCGCGGACAAGGTGATCTGGCTGCCGCGATCCTCGATGATATCCCCCCAATGCTGCTGCGATGCATAGCCGCTGTCGGTGAAGACCTGCTCCAGCGCCGCCTTGATCTTCGCGCTTTCCTCGGGCGTGAAATCCTCGGCATAGCGCTCGGTCCATGTGCCGTCGTAAGTCAGGAAACGGGTGCCGCTGGTGGGCAGCAGCGACAAGCGTTGCAAAACTTCGGCATCGGGCAGGCTGGCGGTCAGATTGACGAGCAACTGCTTTTCGAATTGCGGCCATGCCCCGCCAGAAATGATCGCCACGCGGCAAACATCCAGCAATTTGCCGATCCATTCGCCCATGCTCTTGTCGAGCGGCTGTTTGCTTTCGGCCAGCGTGCCGTCGAGATCGAAGATAATCAATTGTTTCATACAGCGTCCGGGATGGAGATTTCGAACAGGGTGGCCGCGGCGCGGGGGTGAAAACGCGCAAGCCCGACGACCGCGGGCAACAATACGACATCGCCGCGAGTCATCGCCGTATCTTCGGTGGCGGATATCACGCTGCCTTCCCCCTCAGCACACACGAGGATGCGCGCTTCGCCGGTGGCTCCAACGGTGAAATCATTTGCCCGTTCCCATCGCGTGAGATGGAAATGCGTATCGCTCAGCAGTTTCTCGCTGCCGTCGGTTGTTGCGCTTTGTGCCAGCGGCTCGATCGGGCCTTGGGCAAAGTCGATCGCCTTCAGCGCCTTGTCGACCTGCAAGTCGCGTGGCTTGCCGGTCTTGGCGTCGACATGGTCCCAGTCGAACAGCCGGAACGTGGTATCGCTGTTTTCCTGCACTTCGAACACCAGCACGCCATCGCCGAGCGAATGAACCGTGCCGGCCTCGATCATCACCGCTTGCCCCGGTTGCGGTGCGAAGCTGGGCAGGTAGGTTTCGGCATTGGCAGCCGTCAGCGACGACAGATTCTGCGGCGTGGTGCCCGGCTTCAGCCCGGCATAGATGCGGGCACCCTCGCGCGATTGCAGCACGATCCAGGCTTCGGTCTTGCCGGTGTCGCCGTCGGGGATCAGCTCGGCCTGATCGTCGCGCGGGTGGACCTGGACCGAGAGCATCTTTTCGACGTCGAGGAATTTGAGCAACAATGGAAAGCGCTCGAACTGGTCCGCCTGCCGGCCCAGAATGTCGGCCTTGCGATGGAGCATCAGGTCGCTGAGCGTTTCCCCCGCCAGCGGGCCGTTGGTGATGGGGCTGGCGAAATCCCTGCGGTCGCTGAGGATCCAGGCCTCGCCGATGGGTTCGTCGCCAGGGAGCGTGGTATGCATGTAGTCGGCCAGGGCCCGGCCGCCCCAGAGGCGGTATTGGAAGATCGGGGCGAAGCGGAGGGGGTAGAGGGGTTGGTTGGTCATGGCGATTCCTCTGCTCTCTCTCCCCTGAAAGGGAGAGGGCTAAGACATCCTTCGCGGATGATGCGGATGGCTTCGGCGTAGTCGGGGGCGCCGAAGATCGCGCTGCCGGCGACGATCGCGGTGGCGCCGGCGGCGACCGCTTGCGCGGCATGTGCGCAATTTGCGCCGCCATCGATCTCGATCACCGGGTCGAGCCCGCGCACGTCGCACATTGCGCGCAATGCCCGGATCTTGTCGAGCATCTCGGGCAGGAACGCCTGGCCGCCGAAACCCGGATTGACGGTCATCACCAGCACGACATCGCATAGCTGCAGGACCCATTCGACCGCCGCCAGCGGCGTGGCCGGATCGATGACCACCCCGGGCTTCTTGCCCAATTCGCGGATGCGCGACAGCGTGCGGTGCAGATGAACGGTGGCTGCCGGCTCGGCCTGCACCAGGATATGATCCGCGCCGGCCTGGGCGAATTCCTCAAGATAGCGCTCGGGCTCGACGATCATCAGATGCACGTTGAGCGGCTTGGCCGTCGCCTGGCGTACCGCCGCCAAGACTACCGGGCCGAAGCTGATATTGGGGACGAAGCGCCCGTCCATGATGTCGACGTGAATCCAGTCGGCGCCGGCCGCATCGACCGCACGCACTTCCTCCGCCAGCCGCCCGAAATCGGCTGACAGGATCGAGGGCGCGACGATCGCACCGCGCGCGGGCATCAAGCGCCGGCCGCGAGGATGAAGTCGCGCACCGCCTTGGCGAAACCGTCCTGCTCGTTGCTGGCGGTGACAACGCTTGCCTTGGCCTGCACATCGGGTTTCGCATTGCCCATCGCGATCGACAAGCCGCTTTGCGCGAACATCAGCACGTCGTTGGCCATGTCGCCGATCGTGGCGATGCGCGCGGTCGGCAGTTCGAGCCGACGCGACAGCGCCTGCACCACCGCACCCTTGTTGGCCTGGGGATGGGTGATATCGAGGAAGGCCGGTTCCGAGCTGGTGGCGCTGACCGCGTTGCCGAGGTGAGTGGCGGCCAGCTTGCCGGCCGCCACGATCTTGTCATGATCGTCGCTGACCCCGACGATCTTGAAGGCCCGCTGGAAATCCCCGGGCGTGCAGGGCCGGGCGATCGGATCGAGTTTGATGATCCAGGCTTCGCGGCCGACATGCGGGCCGTCGGCGGCGCTGACGATCCACTCGTCATCGGTATAGACCCAGAGATCCAGCCCGGCTTCCTGCATCAGCCGGGCGCCATCCTGCGCGACCCGGGGATCTATCGGGTAGCTTTCCAGCACGTTGAAGGCGCAATCGACGATCAGCCCGCCGTTGAACCCCGCCAGCGGCAGTTGCAAATTGAGCGGGTCGATCAGCATGCGCATGCCTTGCGGCGGCCGCGCGCTGGTCAGGGTGAAGCCGATGCCCGCCGCTGCCAGATCCTGCACCGCCGCCACCGCCGCCGGGGTCAGCACCTTGTCCCTGGTGACCAGCGTGCCATCGACATCGGAGACCAGCAGCCCGATATCGCCGGTGCCGGTCACGCGGTCGCCTTTGCGGCCGAACCGGTGTTCGCGTCGAGCGTTCCGGCGCGCCACTTGCGGTCGCTGTCGCGCGCGATCAATGCATCGGCGGCCTCGGGGCCTTCGCTGGCCGAGGCATAATTGGGAAAATCGGGCTTTTGCGAACCCCAGGCGTCGAGCAGGGGCTGGATGATGCGCCAGCCATGCTCGACCATGTCGGCGCGCATGAACAGCGATTGATTGCCGATCATCGCGTCGTACAGCAGGATCTCGTAGCCGACATTCGGCTGTTTGGCGAACCAGTCGTCGTAGCGGAAATCCATCCGCACCGAGGCAAGCGTCATCGTCGGGCCGCGTTGCTTGGTTTCGAACCGCAGCGAAATGGTCTCCTTGGGGGCGATGCGCAGCACCAGCCAGTTGGGCTGCGGACCGTCATCGCCGAATTCGGTGAACAGGCGCTGCGGCGCGGGTTTGAAGCGGATCGCGATTTCAGTCACCCGCGCGGCGAGATGCTTGCCGGTGCGCAGGAAGAACGGCACTCCCGCCCAGCGCCAATTGTCGATTTCGACCTCGATTGCGGCGTAAGTCTCGGTACCTGAATCGTGCGCCACATCCTTTTCGTCGCGATAGGCGACCAGCTTGCCGTCCGCCGCGGCGCCATACTGGCCGCGCGCAGCCCGATCGGGCGAGACCGGGGCGATCGCGGCCAGCACTTGCGCCTTTTGCGTGCGGACATCGTCGGCCGACAGGCTGACGGGCGGCTCCATCGCCACCAGCGTCAGCAGGCTGAACATATGGTTCGGCACCATGTCGCGGAGCGCGCCGGTGGCCTCGTAGAATTCGCCGCGCGCTTCCACGCCGACCGTCTCGGCGGCGGTGATCTGCACATGATCGATGCGCTCGCGGTTCCACAACGGCTCGAAAATTCCGTTGGCGAAGCGGAACGCCAGGATGTTCTGGACCGTATCCTTGCCCAGGAAGTGATCGATGCGGAACACCTGGCGCTCGTCGAGCGATCCGGCGATCTGCGCATTAAGGGCCTGCGCCGAGGCAAGATCATGGCCGAACGGCTTTTCGATCACGACCCGGCGCCAGCAGCCGTCTGCTTCCTTGGTCAGCGACGCCGCGCCGAGTTGTTCGACGATCGGCCCGAACAATTGCGCGGATACGGCCAGGTAAAACAGCGCGTTGCCTTTGGTGTCATCTCCAGCAGCTGTGAGCGCGGTTGCGATATCCTGGTACAGCGCAGGCTGCGTCAGATCGCCGGCCACGAAATGCATCCGCGCGGCCAGTTTGCCCCACACATCCTCATCGATGCTTTCCGCGCTGAACGTACCGCTGCCCGATTTGACAATCTCGTCGAGGCTGGCACGCATCTCATGCGGCCAGTCTTCGCCCTCCGGCTCGCCCCGCGCCACGCCGATCAGCGTAAAGCCATCGGCCAGCAACCCGGCAGTTTCTAGATCGTACAAGGCTGGAATCACCAGCCGCCGCGCCAGATCGCCGGTCGCGCCGAACAGCACCATCGCGCAAGGGTCGGCCGGCGGCATGGTGGCCTGGTCGGTATGCGTATCGACCGCCACGCTCAGTTCTCCGGATTGCCGATCGCCTTGGCCGGATTGGGCTCCTTGTGCCCGCCGAAGCCGAAGCGCATCGCCGACAGCATCTTGTCGCCGAAGGTATGCTCCTCGCGCGAGCGGAAGCGGGCGAACAGGGCGCTGGCCAGCACATCGACCGGCACTGCTTCCTCGATCGCCGCCTCCAGCGTCCAGCGACCCTCGCCGGTATCGTCGACATAGCCCGAGAAGCCGTCCAGCTTCGGATCGGCTATCAGCGCAATCGCGCTGAGATCGAGCAGCCAGGACGAAATCACGCTGCCGCGCCGCCACACTTCGGCTATATCCGGCAGGTTGAGGTCGAAGCGCTCTTCTTCGGGCAGCGCCTCCGAAAACTTGTTGCGCATGATGTCGAAGCCTTCGGCATAGGCCTGCATCAAGCCGTATTCGATGCCGTTATGGACCATCTTGACGAAGCGGCCCGCGCCCACCGGCCCGGCGTGGATATAGCCACGCTCAGCCCGCGTATCGGCGTTATCGCGGCCCGTCGTTTTCGGGATCGTGCCCTCACCCGGCGCCAGTGCCGAAAAGATCGGATCGAGCCGCGCGACCGTGTCGGCCTTGCCGCCGATCATCATGCAATAGCCGCGCTCCTTGCCCCAGATGCCGCCCGAAGTGCCGCAGTCGATATAATCGATGCCCTTGTCGGCCATGATCTTCGCGCGGCGGATATCATCCTTGTAAAAGGCATTGCCGCCATCGATGATGCAGTCGTCCTTGGCCAGCAGGCTACCAAGCTGTTCGACCGTATCTTCGGTGATCTTGCCTGCGGGCAACATCACCCAGACCGCCGCCGGCTTATCCAACGCCTGCACCAGTTCTGCCAGCGATCCGACCGCTTTTGCGCCTTCTTTTGCAAGCGCTTCGCCCGGGGCGGTGTTGTGGTCGTAGACGACGACACTATGCCCGGCCTTCATCAGCCGGCCGGCTATGTTGCCACCCATCCGGCCCAAGCCGATAATACCTAACTGCATTCAAGAACTCCGTGTTGTAGGCCCCTCCCATTCGGGGAGGGGGTGGGGA
>CAXTOI010000138.1:0-8549 GCA_964245645.1 uncultured Novosphingobium sp.
CCAGCAGCCCCTCATGAAAGGCGAGATATTGCGTCTTGTCCATCGGGCAGTTGAAGTAATCCTTGCCCTCGCTGCCCGGTCCGGAGGCCTTGTCCCAGCGCGATTGCAGCCAGCACACCGACATGTCGATGCTGTCGCGGTACACAATGGGCGCGATAGCATCGAAGAACGCCAGGCTGTCGGCGCCGGTCGCCGCGCCGATCCGCTCTGCCAGCGCCCCGGCGGTCAGCGGTCCGGTGGCGATGATGGTCATGCGGGCGGCGGGCAGGTCGTCGATGCGTTCGCGCACGATGTCCAGCTTAGGCAAAGCGGCGAGCGCTGACTCGACCGCTGCGGAAAAAACATCGCGATCCACCGCCAGCGCCGAACCGGCGGGCACCCGCGCCTTGTCGGCCGCGGCCATGACCAGCGAGTCCAAAGCGCGCATTTCATGATGCAGCAGGCCGACTGCATTGCCGGTATCATCGTCCGAGCGCAGGCTGTTCGAGCAGACCATTTCCGCCAGCCCGTCGGTCTGGTGCGCCGGGCTGCGCTCACCGGTCCCGCGCATTTCCGACAAGCGCACGTGGATGCCGCGCCGCGCCAATTGCCACGCCGCCTCGCTGCCGGCCAGGCCGCCGCCGATGATGTGAACATCGTGAGTCATGGATCGCATGACTTATTCCGCCCACCCCGAGCTTGTCGAAGGGCCGCCTTTTCCTGGGGCTGGGCACGATTCAGAAGTGAAGGGCGGTCCCTCGACAAGCTCAGGACAGGCGGGGATGGGGATATATTTTTCATTTATTCGAATGGGGTCGGTAGAACCAATGCCCCATCTGTATCGCGCACCAGTACGCTATGCGCCACGATCGCCGACAGCGGCAACGGCCCATAAAGATGCGGAAACAGCTGCCCGCCGCGCGATTCGTCCCAGCGCACCGCCTCACCCAGCATCCCCAGATCGGCCCCCGCTAAATACAAATCGCTCTGCCCCGCAAAATGCTTGGCCAAAGTCTCGGGCAATTGCTCCGCTGTGGACAAATGGATGTACCCATCAGCCAGATCGATTGGAGCGCCGGCAAAGCTGCCCTCTGCCAGCAATGTCGCCATCTGCGGCGCCGTCAGCACTTTCCAGGCAACATTCATGCATCGTCCGCGTCGGGTACCGGCTCTAACCCAACATCCTCGCCCGGCTCGCCATCCTCCGCCAACCGCACCGCGCTGACGACATGCTCCTGCTCAGCCACATTGAACAACCGCACCCCTGCAGTGCCGCGTCCGATCACGCGCAGGCTGGCCAGCGGCAGGCGAATCAGCTTGGCCTGGTCGCTAACCAGCATCAGCTGGTCGGCCTGCACCGCCGGAAAACTGGCCACGACCGGACCATTGCGGGCGATATTGTCGATATTGCTGATACCCTGGCCGCCGCGCCCGGTGCGGCGATATTCATAGGCCGAAGACAGCTTGCCATAACCATTGGCGCAGACCGTCAGGATGAATTCCTCGCGCGCGGCCAGCTCTGCGATGCGCTCAGCAGGCAGGGGAGAATCGCCTTCCTTCTCGCCCTTCCAAGGCGCAAAGCGCAGATAGTCCTCGCGCTCTTCGGGCGAGGCGCCGACGCGATGGAGAACCGATAGCGAGATCACCTCGTCGCCCTCCTTCAGCGCCATACCGCGCACCCCGGTCGAGGTGCGGCTGGTGAACTCGCGCACATCATCGGCGGCGAAACGGATCGCCTTGCCCTGGCGGCTGGCCAGCAGCACATCATCGGTTTCCTCAAGCAAGGCCACGCCGATCAGCCGATCACTGTCGCCGTCCTCGAAGCGCATGGCGAATTTCCCGTTCGACGGAATATTCGCAAACGCATCCATGCTGTTGCGGCGGACATTGCCGGCAGCGGTCGCAAAAACCACGCTGAGCTTGCCCCAGGCGCTTTCGTCCTCCGGCAGCGCCAGCACGGTGGCAATGGTCTCATCCTTGTCGAGCGCCGGCAGCAGGTTGACGATCGGGCGCCCCCGCGTGGTCGGCCCGCCCTCGGGCAGCTTCCATACCTTGAGCCGATAGACCTTGCCCGCAGTCGAGAAGAACAGCACCGGGCTATGCGTCGAGGTGACGAACATCGTCGCCACCGCATCCTCTGCCTTGGTCGCCATGCCCGACCGACCCTTGCCGCCGCGGCTTTGCGCGCGGAACGTCGATAGTGCAGTGCGCTTGATGTAGCCGTCCAGCGTGACCGTTACCACCATGGCCTCGCGCTCGATCAGATCCTCGTCGTCGATGCCGTCCCAGGCGGGGGCGATTTCGGAGACGCGCGGCGTGGCAAACAGATCGCGCACCGCTACCAACTCGCTGCGCATCAAGGCATAGAGCTTTACCCGGTCGGCCAGGATCGCCAGCAATTCGACGATGACCTCGGACAGCTTCTGCAACTCGTCGCCGATTTCGTCGCGGCCCAGCGCGGTCAGGCGATGCAGGCGCAGGTCCAGGATGGCCCTGACCTGCACTTCGGACAAGCGATAGACGCTGTCGGCCGCGCTATCGAGGTCATCCTCGATCGCCTCGACCAGCCGGATATATTGCGCAATATCGCCAATCGGCCATTCGCGCTCGAGCAGCGCGGCGCGCGCGGCGGCGGGATTGCGCGCACCGCGGATCAGCTTGACCACTTCGTCCATATTGGTGACCGCAACCACCAGCCCCAGCAAGATATGCGCCCGGTCGCGCGCCTTGTTCAATTCGAACTTGGTTCGCCGGGTAATGATCTCCTCGCGAAAGGCGATGAAGGCAGCGATGATGTCGCGCAGCGCCAGCGTCTCGGGCCGGCCACCCCGGATCGCCAGCATATTGGCGGGAAAGCTGGACTGCGCCGGGGTGTAGCGCCACAACTGGTTGAGCACGACTTCGGGCGAGGCATCGCGTTTCAGCTCCATCACCACGCGCACGCCCAGCCGGCTCGATTCGTCGCGGATGTCCGAGACGCCCTCGATCCGCTTCTCCTTGGCGGCCTCGGCGATCTTTTCGACCAGGCCCGACTTGCCGACCTGATAGGGCATCGACGTCAGCACGATCGAACGGCGCCCTTCTCCGCGATTGGCGCCACGCCCTTCCTCGATCTCGTGACGGCAGCGCTGCAGGATCGAGCCGCGCCCGGTCAAATAAGCCGACCGCGCCCCGGCCGAACCCAGGATGATCGGCGCAGTCGGGAAATCCGGACCGGGGATGATCTCAAACAACTCCTCGGTAGTGATCGCCGGATTGGCGATGAACGCCAGGCAGCCGTCGATCACCTCGCCCAGATTATGCGGCGGAATATTGGTCGCCATGCCCACCGCGATGCCGCCTGCACCATTGACCAGCAGATTGGGAAACCGCGCCGGTAGCACATGCGGTTCGCGCCGCGAGCCGTCGTAATTATCGACGAAATCGACGGTATCCTTGTCGAGATCGTCGAGCAGGAAATTGGCGACCCGCGCCAGCCGCGCCTCGGTATAGCGCATCGAGGCGGGCGGATCGGGATCCATCGAGCCGAAATTGCCCTGGCCGTCGACCAGCGGCACGCGCATCGACCAGTCCTGGGTCATTCGCGCAAGCGCATCGTAAATCGCGCTGTCGCCATGCGGGTGATAATTGCCCATCACGTCGCCGACGATCTTGGCCGATTTGCGATAGGGCCGGCCGGCAACCATGCCGCCTTCCTGCGCGGCGAACAATATCCGCCGATGCACCGGCTTCAACCCGTCGCGGACATCGGGCAGCGCGCGCGCCACGATCACGCTCATCGCGTAATCGAGGTAGCTCGCCTTCATTTCATCGACGATATCGACGCGGGCATAGTCGCCCGAAGGGACCGGAGGATCAAGGGTATCGGTGTCGCTCACGCGTTACTGGCTTTGCTGTTCTCAAGGGATTTCACCGCTCTAGGCCAATGCATGACACAAGGCCAGCCGCTCGGTTCGGCACAGCCTTACGCCAAAGGGTTTTTCCACAGCGCACGGGACGACCGGCGATATCGATCGGACGAAAGCTTTGCCGTGTTCAAAAGCCGTTCAACTGCAGCGCTACAATGTTCGGGTGGTTGCCAAGACAGTGTTTCATTGTCAGGGAGCAATATAGACGAATTCGCCGAGCCGGGCACACGACAAGTGCGCTTGCCATCGGCCTGTGTGAGGAAGTGCCGTTTCATGACCAACCATCATCAGCCGCGTTTGAGCCGTAATTTCTTCCGTCGGGCCCTTATGCTGGCGCTGGCCGCGGGCACCGCAAGCATGGCGCTGAACGCCGGACCGGCCGCCGCCAGGGACAAGGACAAGGATGCTTCGGCCCAGCCCAAGATCACCCTGTCGCCCAAATTCGCGCCGGCCTATATGGATCTGGCCAAGAAGCTGGAAGCGGACAAGGCGCGCCCCGACGTGATCGCCGCGCAACAGAAGGCCAAATCAGCAACCGACGATGCGACGCAAAAACCGGCGCTGGCCGAGCTTGGCGGCCTGGTTGCAGCGGACAAGGCCCAATTGATGGCCCTGCTGGCCGCGGCGGTCACGCCCGACGATCATTATGCCGGCGGCCAGCTCGAGCTGCAGCTGGGCGGAATTGCCGAGGATAGCGCATTGCAACGCCAGGCGCTGGTCGACATGATCGCGTCGGGCAAAGGCAACCCGGCCGACGTTCCCAAATTCCAGGCGTATATCGGCAAGTTCGCTTATCAGGGTGGCGAGTATGCTGCAGCCATAACCGCATTCCAGGCGGCGGTTGCGGCGGGCTACACCGATAACGATATCGACATCATCCTTGCCGACTCCTATCTCAAGAACAAGCAGATCGACCTGGGTTTGCCGGCATTGCAGCACGCCATCGACGCGCAAAAGGCTTCGGGCCAGCCGGTGCCCGTCAGCTGGTACCGCAGTGGCGTGGTTGCCGCTTACAACGCCAGGCTGGGCGCGCCTACCTTGGCGTTCGGCGCGGGCCTGATCGAAGCAGAGCCGACTCAACAGAATTGGGCGCTGCTGCTCGAGGTGGTGCAACGGGTCGCGCAATATCCGACGCAAGATGAGCTGGACCTGATGCGGTTGATGGGGCGCACGCACTCCTACGCGCAAAAAGAGGATTACCTGGAATATATCCAGGCCGCCGATGCGCGCCGCTTGCCGGGCGAAGTGCTCGACGTGATCCAGGCTGGCCAGGCCTCGGGCATGCTCAGCGCCGCCGACGCCTCGGTCAACGAAGCAAAGACGATCGCAAGCGGCCGCGTCGTCGCCGACCGCGCTTCGCTGCCTGCCCTGGAGCGCGACGCGCGCGCACCGGGCGCCAGTTTCCTGACCGTGTCGGCCGCTGCGGATGCCGCGCTCAGCTATGGCCAGGGGGCCGAAGCGGTTGCGCTTTATACTATCGCGCTGGACAAGCCGGGTGCCGATACCCCGCGCGTACTGACCCGGCTGGGGATTGCCCAGATCGATACCGGCGACTTTGCCGGCGCGCAGGCGACCTTGGGGAAAGTCACCGGACCACGTCAACCGCTGGGCAGATTATGGTCGATTTATGCCGCGCAGAAAGCTGCGGGGAAGTAGTTTCGTGCGACTGGCTGCGTGATGGCGGCAACCAGCAGATGGATCCAGACCTGCTGGTGCTGCCGACGCAGGGTCACGTAGTTGATACCTTGGGGCCAATGTAACGGTCACGTGATCGGATGGTCGTTGTCGATATCTTTCATTATTGCTGCGCAGCATTATGTTGCGCTGCGGTGCCACTCAATGATATGTCGCGCAGCGGGATCAGGAGATGTGGGCAATGACAGAAGATTCGGGCGGTCGAGATGATACGGGCGGTATCAGCACCGTCATAATCAAGAAATACGCTAATCGGCGGCTCTACAACACTAGGTCATCGAGCTATATCACGCTGGACCATCTGGCCAAGATGACGCGCGAGGGGGTCGATTTCAAGGTTCTGGACGCCAAGACCGGTACCGATATTACCCACCAGGTCCTGACCCAGATCATCATGGATGAAGAATCCAGCGGCGAGCAGATCCTGCCCGTCAATTTTTTGCGGCAGTTGATCGGCATGTACGGCAATTCGATGCAATCGCTGCTGCCGCAATATCTCGAAGCCTCGATGGAGCATTTCCGCACCAATCAGGTCAAGCTGCACAAGGCCTTCGAGGAATCGATCGGCAATAATCCGCTGGCCAAGCTGGCGCAGCAGAACATGGCGATGTTCAAGGCGGCCACGTCGGCGTTCATGCCGATCGTCGATGGTCCGGGGGTGCAGCCAGTCGTCCCGGCAGACGACACCACGCGCGACGAATTGGCCGAACTGCGCGAGCAAATGGCGGAGATGCAGCGCAAGCTGGATATTTTGTCGAATTAGGCAGTCGGCTTTCAGTACTGCGAAGCGCAATTGGTTTACCGCCCGCCCACTCCGTCTACCCTGAGCTTGTCGAAGGGCTGCACTTTTCCTTGGAGCCGGGCGCAATTCCGCATGTAAAGGATAGCGCTCGACAAGCGCGGAAGCGCGGGGGAGGGGTCGCTCGGCGGCGTGCAGTTTGCACGTCCAAGGCCTTTTCCGCATTTGTGTCCTCAGCCCGGCAACGCTAACGCCCCCTGATGAATCAAAAAGCCGCCATTCGCCATGCCCTGTCGGTCACCCGTGCCGCCGATTTTGCTGCCTGGTACCAGGAGGTTATCGCCGAGGCTGAAATGGCCGAAGAATCGGGGGTGCGCGGCTGCATGGTCATCCGGCCATGGGGCTATGGCATATGGGAGCGCATCCAGACGCTGATGGATGCGCAGATCAAGGCCGCCGGGGTTGAAAACTGCTACTTTCCGCTGTTCATTCCGCTGTCCTACTTTGCCAAGGAAGCGGATCACGTCGAAGGTTTCGCCAAGGAGATGGCGGTGGTGACGCATCACCGCCTGATCGCCGACGGCAAGGGCGGGCTGGTTCCCGATCCCGAGGCCAAGCTGGAGGAGCCGCTGATCGTGCGCCCGACCAGCGAAACGGTGATCGGCGCGGCGATGGCGCGCTGGGTGCAGAGCTGGCGCGATCTGCCGCTGCTGACCAATCAATGGGCCAATGTCGTGCGTTGGGAAATGCGCACGCGGATGTTCCTGCGCACCAGCGAATTCCTCTGGCAGGAGGGGCATACCGCGCATGCTACCCGCGCCGATGCCATGGCCGAGACGCTGCGCGCGCTGGAAATGTATCGTGCATTTGCCGAGGACGCGCTGGCGATGCCGGTGATCGCCGGCGAAAAGCCCGAGCATGAGCGCTTCCCCGGCGCGGTCGCGACGTACAGCATCGAGGCGATGATGCAGGATGGCAAGGCGCTGCAGGCAGGCACCTCGCATTACCTCGGCACGGCTTTCGCCGAGGCCGCGGGCATCCGCTATCAGGACCGCGAGGGGCAGCAGGCGCTGTGCCACACCACCAGCTGGGGCACGTCGACCCGGATGATCGGCGGCGTGATCATGACCCATGGCGACGACGACGGCCTGCGCGTGCCGCCCGCAATCGCGCCGCAGCAGGTCGTGATCCTGCCGATGCTGCGCGAAACCGACGAAGATTTCGCCTTGCTTGCCTATTGCGAGGAGCTGCATGCCGCACTGGCAAAACAGCAGGCGCTCGGCGAGCCGCTGCGGGTACTGCTCGACAAGCGGCCGGGCAAGGCCACGCAGAAACGCTGGGCCTGGGTCAAGAAGGGCGTGCCGCTGATCCTGGAAATCGGCGGGCGCGATGCCGCGGGCGGCCAGGTCTCGGTGCTGCGCCGCGATCGGCTGTGGCGCGAGGACGGCAAGGTGAATTTCACCGCCGAAGCGTGCGATGCTTTCGTAGTGCGGGCGGCGGCGGCGCTGAACGATATCCAGCATTCGCTCCACCGCGAAGCTACCGAGCGGCGTGACGCGCAGATCATTCGCAATGTGACCACGATAACGCAACTTGAAGCGATTTTCGCCGATGATCAGCGTTATCCCGGCTGGGTCGAACTGGGCTGGTCGCGCCCGACCGGTGCGGCGCTGGACGCGGTGGTCGCCAAGCTCAAGGCGCTGAAGCTGACCATCCGCAACACGCCTCTCGATGCTTCGGCACCATCGGGCAGTTGCATGTTCACCGGCGATGCGGCTGTGGAGACGATTACGATCGCGCGGTCATACTGAATGATGGCTGTGGTCCTGTTATTTATCCCGCCCGTCCTGAGCTTGTCGAAGGACTGCTTTTCTTGTCAATGTCTGCCAACAAGACAGACAATGCTTCGACAAGCTCAGCGCCGACCGGGATTCAACAGTGCTTCAAGTATAACATAGAGGGGAGTTCCGGGGACAGGGAGTTCCGTGGACAGAAAAAGGGAGTTCCGGCAGGGAGTTCCAGCGAGATGTTCTACCATCGCCTGCCGGGCATAGCAGGACTTTGAGCGGCCAGTCGAGCGGGCGAGGGGTTTCAAGCCGGCGTTCGATGGACTCGGACAAGCGCCAGGCTGGCATGACGGCACTCCAGCTATGCTATACCGGTATAGTATAGGGCTGTATGATGTCGAGCAAGCTGCCGATGGACTTGTTCCGTGTCCCGGAGTATTA
>CAXTOI010000139.1:0-8538 GCA_964245645.1 uncultured Novosphingobium sp.
TCCCATACCGCCGTGAAGCTGGATCGCGTTATGCCCAACGAACCGGCAGGCCTTACCGACAGCGACCTTCGCCGCAGCAACGACGCGCGCGCGCTCGGGGCCGTCGGCTGATGCGATCGCCTCGGTCGCCAGCATCGTCAGGGAGACGCACTGCTCGACCGCGATGAACATGTCCACCATGCAGTGGCGCAACACTTGGAAGGATGCCAAGGGCTGACCAAACTGCACCCTCTGCTTGGAGTACTCCACAGTATCTTGAAGCATCCGACTCAGCACACCGCACGCCTCAGCGCAGACTGCGACCGTGGCATCCTCGAGCAGGCCGGTCAGCAGGGCAAAGCCTTCATCGGGCCTTCCGAGCTGGGCATCGGTGCTTAGCGGAACGTTGTCGAAAAACACTTCAGAGGCCAAACGACCGTCGATCGCGCGATAATCGCGCCGCCTGATGCCGGGGCTTGCGGCTTCGAGCAGGTACAGCGAGATGCCAGTCTTATCGCGCTGGTCGCCGCTCGTCCTTGCGCTAACTACGTAATGCGTCGCCGCCGCCGCGCCGATCACTACTGCTTTATGTCCGCTGAGCGCGTAACCGCCAGACGTTGCCATGACGCGCGTGGTCAAGTCGTGCCAGCTATAGCGGGCCTGCGGCTCGGCGAACGCGAAGCCCAGGCGCAGCGATCCGGTGGCGATTCCTGTGCTCAGCATATCTGCGGCAAGGCCCCCGACACGCCGAACCAAGCCGCTGCCGATGACGAGCGTCTCCATGACCGGCTCTGTTACCAAGGCGCGGCCGCAAGCCTCCATGATGATCGTGATCTCGGGCGCACCACCGCCGAAACCGCCCGCCGCCTCCGGTATCGCGGCGCCGAAAATCCCCAGTTCTTCGGCAAGACCTCGCCAGATGGCTGGCGACCAGCCCTGCTCGGATGCAACGATGGCATTGCGAAATTCGAAACTATACGCTTTCGCCAGATAGCTGGACAGACTGTCCCGCAGGAGAGACTGTTCTTCGGTGAGTTGGATCAGCATATCGACGACTGCCTCAGCCCTCCAGCTCTGCCGGCGCTTCGATGAGTTCCTTGAAGTGCTGGAGCCATCTTGCTCCCGTGACTCCGTCGAGCCCCTCCCGCACGCTGAGCAGGTGATCGATCTCCACTTGCATGTTCAGCGGGAAATGCGGCGCTTCGCGCGCTGCATCCGCCATGCGACGGGCGATGACGCGCCACATTCCGCTGAGCGGCTTGAAACTATAAGATCCGGCCGGAACGCCAAGGCGTTCTAGGTCCTCAAAGATGTCCCTGGGAATGACCGTATCAGCGATATCACCAGTGTCGGTTGGTTGAAGGCCTGAGGCCACGTGCGTTTGTCCTTCCGATCGATAGAGTGGCGACGTCGCGGCTCGCGCGGACTATTCAATTCGACCGATGAGCGTGCCCACAGCATATGTCTCGCCCGGTTCAGCAGCGACGCGGAGGGTCCCCGAGACCGGCGCCTCGATCTCCTGGACCGTCTTGTCGGTCTCCAAATTGTAGAGAACATCGCCCATCGTTACGATGTCGCCATCACCTGCGATCCATTCTGTCAGTACTCCCTCGGTCATGCCGACGCCGAGGCTCGGAATTCGAATTTCGGTGCTCACCGTTAACCTACCGTTCTTTGTATTGCCGCCTTTAGATCGTCTTTTGTGTAGAGGAATGCTTCCTCCAGATTTGGGGCAAACGGCACCGGCGCATATTTGGAGCCGACGCGTCCGACAGGCGCCTTCAATTGGCCGAAGAGTTCTTCGTGGATGCGGGACGACACCTCGGCGCCGACACCAAACTGTTTGACCGCCTCGTGCAGGACGACGGCCCGGTTCGTTTTGGCCACCGAGTTGAGGACGGTGGTCTCATCGAACGGTGCGATCGTGCGGAGGTCCACAACCTCGACGGAAATGCCTTGGGCGCTCATTTCGTGGGCGACCGCCAGTGCGTCGGCCACAGGCCGTCCGTAGCTGATCACGGTGACGTCGGAGCCCTCTTTGGCGACGTTCGCCTTGCCGAGCGGAATTCGCAAGCCCGCCTCCGGCGGAGGCCCGCTGGCATGATAGGTGAAGCTGTTTTCAATGAAGATCGTAGGATCGTCGTCTTCAATCGAAGCCAGCAGTAGACCCTTAGCCTCAGCCGGGCTCGACCCAGTCACCACCTTAAGCCCAGGCACATGGGCGAACCATGCTTCGAGCATGTCGGAATGTTGGCCGGCGAAACCGATGCCGGCACCCGTTGCGGTGCGGATGGTTAGCGGAACGGAGGTTTGCCCGCCAGACATGAACCGCAATTTCGCGGCATGATTGACGATCTGGTCCATCGACAGCGTGATGAAGTTCATCAACATGATTTCGGCAACTGGTCGCATTCCCGCAATCGCCGCCCCAACTGCGGCCCCTGCGATCGCCTGCTCGCTGATTGGGGTGGAACGGACGCGCGCATTCCCATATTTCGTAGACAGGCCCGCGCAGGTCTTCCAGACCCCGCCGCCCTGAGCATCGGCGATGTCCTCGCCCAGTAGGAAGACGTTCGGATCAGCGGCGAGCGCTTCGTCCAGCGCCATGTTGATGCCTTGAATGAAGTTGATATTCTTGCCGGAAGTTCTCACGCGACGATCTCCTCCTTGAGGACGTCACGGCGGAGTTCCGCCAGCTCGGGGCGTGCACTGGCCAGCGCGTAGGCGACCGCTTCGTCGATAAGCAAATCGATATCGCTCTCGAGCTTCACAAGCTCGGCCTCGGTGACCTGCTGTTCGAGCATCAGGATGCGCAGGGCAGGCACCGGGTCGGCGGCGATCGCAGCGTCCATCACCTGCTTCGGCACGTAATCGTAACTCGAGCCGAAGATGTGGCCCAGCAGGCGAAAGGTGCGCGCCTCGATCAGGGTTGGCCCTTCCCCTGCGCGCGCGCGCGCCACGGCAGTTTTGGTGGCGAGGTAAGTCGCTGCTGCGTCGTTGCCGTCCACGGATACGCCCGCCATCGAGTAGCCGATCGCGCGATCGACGATCGACTTCGCCGAGGTGCCGACCGCATAGGCTGTGTGCTCCGCGTACTGGTTGTTCTGGCACACGAATAGTACCGGCAACTTCCACACCGAGGCCATATTGAGCGCCTCATGGAAGGCGCCGATATTGGCAGCGCCGTCGCCGAAGCAGACCATCGTGACTCGCCCGTCACCTTTTAGCTGGGAGGACAGCGCGAGGCCGTTGGCGATCGGCAGTCCGGAGCCGACGATGCCCGTCGTCACCATTACGCCCGTTGGTGGATGAGTGATGTGCATCGGGCCGCCTTTGCCCTTGCAGGTACCCGTGGCCCGACCGCTGAACTCGGCCCAAAGCTCTTTCAGGGGGATGCCCTTGGCGAGCTGATCGTGGATGCCGCGATATGTGGTGACCAGATAATCGTCTGCCCGAAGCGCAGTCATCAACGCGGCGGACAACACTTCCTGGCCACGCACAGGATAGTAAGCCATCTTCATCTGGCCGGACGTCAGCATCGAGCGAAAGCGCTCATCTGTCCGATTGATCAACACGGTTTTTCGATAAATTTCCCGCATGGTCTCGACGGAGACGTTCGTGATCCCTTCGTTCAGTGGATCGGCATCAACCACTCAGCACCCTCCGTTTATCCGCTCACGCCACCTTAGCTCACCCCTTCTGCTAGGGGTTTGCCAAAGGTTCTTCATCTCTGGGCTAAATTCGGCGCATCGCCGATGCCATCAATTGATCAGACCCAAAGATTAGGCGAGGCCCGCTCCCTGTATGCCCCCTCGGAGGGGGACAGGCTACAGTCGCCGGAATGCAGTAATGGATCGTGGCTTTAAGAGAAATTGACAAGGCGCAAACTCCACGGTCGGATTCTCGTATCGTTGCAAGAGACCTGCCGGGAGACATTCGGATGCGGCTGTAGCCGGTTGCACGCACAGTGTGTGGTTCTCGACGAAGATCATCCGTGCAGGGTGAGCGTCGCGAGGCGAGGCAAAGGTCGTTGTCACACCAGGTGCTGCCGCCCAGGAGCTGTCTGTGACTAACAATCCCCTCTTGTACCAGTAACCGGTGGATCAGGATATCTGGGGTCTTATCTTTATCGCTGCCGGGTTCGCGCATGAGCCCGGCCGGAACCTCTATCATCGATACGGCGCGCAGCCTTGTGCAGAAGGGACTGGTTTGACCAATCGTCAGATTTATCCCGCTGAGGGGGGAATGACGATATAGATTGTTCCGCTTACATACCGTGAACTACTGCATCATGCTCGTTGAGCGCCTCACATCTCATGATCGGAACCGCACTATGAGCGCCAGTACGACCCTTAAGGGCCTGCACCACGCGGCTTTTCGCTGTATCGACGCCGAACAGACGCGTTCGTTCTACGAAGATGTATTGCAACTTCCGCTAGCTCATACTGTAACCTCGGACCATGTTCCTTCTACCGGTGAATATGCGCCCTATTTTCATTTGTTCTTCGAGATGGGAAACGGGTCGTATATTGCATTTTTTGACATTCGGGATGGTAAGGGAGCCGAGCCGAGTGCCGACACTCCGAGTTGGGTTCACCATTTCGCCTTCGCGGTGGACTCCATCGAAGATGTACTGGCCATGAGAGATCGCCTCGAACAAGCGGACGTTGACGTGTTAGGGGTGACCGATCACGGCTTCATCAGCTCGATTTACTTCTTCGATCCAAACGGGCTGCGTCTGGAGGTCACCACACGAACCGAAACAGCGGTCTATATGGAAGACGCGAAGCGCCAGAGCCATGCCGCGCTGTGCAAATGGACACGCGACAAACGCGCAGCCGCGGCACAAGTTTAAGGCGAAACTTATGCTCCATCACATTCAGGCAGAATGGGTGCATATCGAGTATAGCGAGGTGTCGCAGTTCACTGAGACATATGGTTTTTCGGGCAACCAAAATGTGGTGAACTTGGAAGGCGTGCTACTCCGCCCGGACGGCGTCCCGTCGGAAACGTTGCTCGTGTTTATGCATCCGGCTTCGACATTGCAGTTGCTGCCGGTTCCGCGCGCGATGGCTGCTGCTGGCGCGCATGTGCTGTGCGCGGCAAGCCGGTATGCGAAGAATGACACCGCGCTCATCATGGAAAAGGTACTGTTAGACCTCGGGGCCTACATCCGCCACGCGAAGACGCACTGGGGCTACCAAAAGGTCGTGCTTGTGGGTTGGAGTGGCGGTGGGGCACTCGCCATGTTCTATCAATCCGAGGCGGAAGCACCCACCATCGTGCACACGCCAGCTGGCGATCCGATCGATCTCACCACCGCCGACTTGATCCCCGCTGACGCCGTCATCTTCCAGGCAGCGCATTTGTCGCGCGCCGAGCTGCTGGCAGAAACGATCGATCCGTCGGTCGTTGACGAACTCGATCCAGATGTACGGGATCGCAACCTTGATATCTACGACCCCCGCAACCCGAACCAGCCACCTTACACGGTGGAGTTCATTGAAGTGTACCGTAAGGCCCAACGCGCACGCGTCGAGCGCATCACACATCGGGTGAAGGAGACCTTGATAGCTTTGAAAGCGGGTCGTACCAAAGAGTTGGAACGTGGTTTCATTGTTCACCGAACGATGGCCGACCCTCGCTTTCTCGACCCTGCGTTGGACCCAAACGACCGCCGACCGCGGTGGTGCTACCTCGGCGATCCCGAAACGGTGAACAACGGCCCCGTCGGACTTGCGCGCTTTTCAACGCTGCGGTCGTGGCTGTCGCAATGGTCACCGGATGACTCCAGGGCTGACGGCCTCAGTTGCGCGGCCAGGATGCGTGCCCCCTTGCTTGCGATTGAAAACAGCGCCGACGATGCTGTTCCGCAGCCGCACCCCAGGCGTCTGTTCGACGCGGCAGCCGCGACGGACAAAACGTTTCGCGTCATCCAGGGCGCTACCCATTATTACGCAGGACAACCCGAGTTGCTCGCCGAGGCGACCGCGCTCATCCTGGATTGGCTAGCGGAGCGCGGGCTTTTCCAACGGCATGAGCCGGGTCCGCCAGCGAATATGCCAACAAGTTGAGGAGAGAGGCTAAGCCCTAACTCGACTAAGGCCCACTTCGGCGCTGCAATGTCAGTCCTCACTAGGCAGCAAGCTTACTACGATGCTCTTTATGAGCCAGCCCTCAGCCGTGCGGACGAACTTGGTCGTATAGCGACCGAACATCGCAACCTTGCCCGCGCCGTCGCGCCAATCCGTCATCAGAGCACGCGAGTAACCGACGGCGCTGTCCTCAGTCTCCCCCGGTTCAACGTAGAAGTCGGTCATCTGGTGATGGACGCGGCGCTTAAACGCTTTTTGCATTACCTCGACCATCATCGTCATCAAGCCGTCATGGCCGCGAAGTGTCTCGGGTGCCAGGCCTGAGCCACCGTGCGCTGGCGATGCCGAATTCACACGTCGCCATGTCGCATCCTCTGTGAACAGCGTGACAAACGCGGGGTCGCCGTCATCAGCGAGGTGACCATAGCGCGCAAACAGCGATCGAATTGCCATCTCGTCGTTTAAAGGAAGGCGTTTGAAGCTCATCAGAAACACTCTCAACCAAGCAGCAGGGAACCGGCAACTATACCCTTTTTCGTTGAGGAGTCCTTAGTTGCGGGCCATCGGAACTGCTGTCCCCCAGCGAGGGGATCGCGCTATAATCGATGGTGGGAGAGCTTTGCGCTGCTATTCAAATAGTTTTCGGGTCAAGTGGTACCGCAGAGGTCGAGCTAGCGCCGGCCGCACAAGCGCCGGACACGTGGGATGGGATTGCATGATCGACTTCGGTTTTCGTGATAGAGTGATCTGCGTGACCGGGGGAGCGTCGGGAATTGGGCGTGCCGCGGTGCTGGAACTCGCGCGCGAAGGGGCACGAATTGCGGTACTGGACTGGTCACCGGATGCGTTAACCGCCATCATCGCGGAGGCTAAGGTCGCCGGTGCGGATATCAAGGGTTACGCTCTCGACGTGTGCGATGCCGTAGCGACCGAGGATGCCGTGAATGACATCGAGGCGGCGCTAGGCCCCATCGATGGGTTGATTGCAGCCGCGGGGATCGGCAGCGCCGCACCCGTCGAGACACTGAACCTGGAGGAGTGGAGCCGGGTGATGGCGGTCAATGCAACGGGAGTATTTCTCAGCTGTCAAGCGGTTGGGCGCATGATGCTCGCGCGCAAGCGCGGTTCGATCGTGGTGATCGGCTCGATCGACGGATTGGTTGGGCATCCTGGGCGGGCGCATTATGTCGCCTCCAAGCACGCAGTCCATGGCTTGGTGAAGAATTTGGCGCTCGAGTGGGGAAGGCACGGTCTGCGTGTGAACGCAATTGCCCCCGGGTCAGTCCTCACCCCGATGCAGGGTATGCCCGCAGCGTTCATCCGGAATGTCGCAAACGATCGCACCCCGCTCGGCCGTCTTGCCGCTCCGGAGGAGATCGCGGCGGCGACATTGATGCTGTTGTCCGAAGCCGCCTCTTACGTCAATGGGGCGATCCTGCCCGTCGACGGGGGCTTGTCGGTGGGATTGTTTACTCACCGTCAAGGGGCCGATCTTTCCTCAAAGCGCCTGCTAGAGGCGGGCGTCTATTCCGAAGCGGAGCCTTCTGGATCGCCAGCTTGACATATGTCCGGTTCAAACCCCCCGGGAGCCTATCCTGATGCTCGCTCTTCCAGACGCGATTTGCTTGCGAGGACGCCGTATATTGGTAACGGGTGCGGCGAGTGGTATCGGCCAAGCGACCGCCGGGTGCCTGGCGCGGCTCGGTGCCGAGTTGGTGATTACCGACCGAAATACACTGGACGAGACACGTGGACTGCTCGAGCCGCTGATGGCCACGGTGGAGGCATTAGAGGGCGACATCACCGATGAAGCTTGTCGCGCTCGGCTATTGGAGATGGGTCCATATCATGCGCTGGTCGGCGCGGCCGGAGTTTATGCCGGCACGCCCGGCATGAATGCGCGCGAGAGCTTCGATTTCGTCATCGACGTGAACGTACGTGCCAACTTGCTGTTGGCGAGTGCCTGCATCAGGCAGATGATCGAAAGCGGCGGGGGCTGTGTGGTACTGGTGGGTTCGATCGCTGGGCGCAATGGCGGCTCCCTGCCAAACGATTCGGTGGAATATGCGACCTACGCAGCTTCCAAGGGCGCGGTGCACACGCTCGTGCGATCACTTTCGCGATATGGAGCCAGTCACAATGTGCGCGTAAACGGCGTCGCTCCCGGCATCGTAGCTACGCCATTATCGGCAAACATCGACATTGACAGCGTCAGCCTGCCGATGCGGCGGGTGGCGACCGCCGACGAAGTAGGTTGGCCGATTGCGCTGCTCTGCACGGCAGCGACAGCCTTCGTCACGGGCGCCATACTCGACGTGAATGGTGGGATGTTCATCGGTTGAGTTTGGTCCTGATCTAGGAACCTCTGATCAAGTCGGAGCTTCACCAAGATAACACCCACCGTCATACCCCCGTTGGCCCGGGCTTGACCCGGGCTTGGGCTTCTTTCTTTGCTTGTCCGGTG
>CAXTOI010000140.1:0-8481 GCA_964245645.1 uncultured Novosphingobium sp.
GGAATTACTTCAAGGATGCCGGCTATGCATCCGATTAAAAGCACGATGCTCTAGAAGATCATACCTCCGGCTACGTCGATCGTGCTGCCGGTGATCCAATCTGCATCTCTGGACACGGCAAAAGAGATCGCGCTCGCGATATCCGCTGGGAGACCTACACGACCAAGAGGAGTCTTTAGGATCATCGCGTCGGACATCTCGGCCGGCGTTTCAGCATTACCGTCGGTTGACGTGAAACCCGGTGCGATACCGACGACACGGATCTTACGGCTGCCGAGTTCTAGCGCAAGGGAGCGGGTCAAGGTATCCACAGCACCCTTACTCGAACAATACACATGAAGCATCGGATATGGACTCTTTGAAAGACCGGAACTGACGTTGATAACTACGCCGCCTTCAGGAATCACGCGCGCTGCGGCCTGCGTAGTGAGGAGAAGCCCACGGACATTTACGCGGTAATGAAAGTCAACGGTCTCGGGCGTTATCGAGTCCAACGTGTCGGCTTTGTAGACACCGGCGTTGTTGACAAGGATATCGAGCCTACCGAACTGTTCGAGCGTCGCTGCGATGAGGAGCGGGATTTCGGAGGGATTAGCGATGTCGGCTCTAACTGGAAAGGCGATCCCTCCGACCTTGCGGATGCGGTTCACCACGGCCTCCGCATCTGCAGAAGACCGGGAGTAGTTGACGATGACCGAGGCTCCGTCGCCGGCCAGGCGCTCGGCGATGCCCGCGCCGATGCCTTTGGACGAACCGGTAACCAGAGCTACTTTACCCGAAAGATCTCGCATGGCTGCTATCCCTTGAGTTTCGATATTAACATTCGCGATCACGCCAGACCACGACCGAAGCCACCGCCCCTCGCCAATCTCCACCGTGGAGGCTGTACCGATCATAGCGCACGCTTTCCGCATCAGCGGACGCCGCCGTTGCGCCACCCACAATATCGGTCCAGCCCGAGTCAGCCGGAGCCGGTGGAAATTCATAGGCGGCAACCGCGCGCAGGATACAGTCGACGGCGTTGGGGTGCCATGTGATTTCGAACGGCCGGATCAACATCTCACCGGGGCTCAGGCTGTCAGGCGGTGAAATCCAAGACGATCTTTCCAAAGTGGCTACCGCTCTCCATTGCCCTGAATGCCTCGACGGCTCGACTGAATGGAAAAACGCGATCCACAACCGGCACGATCTTGTGATCTTCCATCACTTTGACCATCCGCCCAAACATAGCGCGAGAGCCGACCGAAACGCCCTGCAGGCGAATATTCTTTTCGATCATCGCCCCGATAGGAAGGGTTTCGTCCACGCCCTCGAGATTGCCAATGATGGCGATATGCCCCCCAAGCCGAATAGCGCCGATGCTCTGGTTGAGGCTGCCCCCTCCCGCAACTCCAAGAATGAAGTCAACGCCCTTGCCATCCGTTAAGCGCTTGACCTCGTCGGACCATTGAGGAGTGGTCCGGTAATTGATTAGATGAGTAGCGCCTAATGACTTGGCGCGGCTCAATTTGTCGTCCGATGAAGAGGTGACGATCGACTTGAGTCCAAGCGCTGTAGCGAATTGCAGGCCGAAGATGGATACGCCGCCGGTTCCCTGAAGCAGAACCGTGGACCCGGCAGCCAGTGGCGCATCCTCGAACATCGCCCGCCAGGCGGTCAGCGCAGCCACCGGCAGGGTGGCAGCTTGCAGGTCGCTCAGAAACCCGGGTGCCTTGTACGCGCCCGAGTCCAATAACATCGCGTATTGGCTGCCGACGCCGGGATGGCCGAGTGCCAGAGTGGACCAGCGCACTTCCGGCGTTACCGGCCCGTCCAACCAGCGCTGGAAGAATAGCGAGGTCACCCGATCGCCGCAGGCCAGCTGAGTCACGCCTTCGCCGACTGTTTCTACGACACCGCAGATATCCGACAGCGGAACGAACGGCTTGGGGGGGGCGCTGGACTTTTTCATCTGGACCATGTTGAGATCGCGGAAGTTGAGCGATGCAGCAGTTACGCGCACTAATATCTGGCCGGGCTGGATGTCTGGAATGGGGCGCTCGACAATCTGGAGATTGTCAAGTCCTCCCTGATCAAACACTTGAAGAGATAGCATCGCTTGCCTCGTTGCTGCCGATAAATCAGTATATCTGTTGATGACGGTCCTGTTGTTTTTCAGCACGACCAATGTGGCATCACTCAATCTGCGCTTCGTAGATTACGTCATAGAGGAAGGTGCCTCCACCCTTGGTTGCGTCCCCATAGTCGGATGTCGGCATTTGAGGCGTTCCCAGACGGCTGCGCAATTCGGCGATGGCAGCAGGAGCGTTATCCGTCTCCATCTCGTAAATCGCTCCATAAGGAAGCGCACCGTCACTGCTCTTGAATCCGGATGTCAGCTTTAGGCGACGGCAGCCTGTGAATCCGGGAACTCGGAGGACATCGGGAATGTGCTGCTTATTGTAAAAGTCGTTGAACTCGGCCTCCAGCCCGGCCTTGGCTGCAGTGAGAACCAAATAGATGTGTTTTGCCATTGCGATGCCTTCCCCGGAGAAGAGCAGGATCTTATTCTGCGCCGGCTGGGTATGGCTGCCCCCTCAGAGGGGGACATCCGATTGAGCACCGATGTTCAGCGGGAGAATGCTGCGGCGGCGCGCTGATTTGGCATGGCAAAGCTTGGTCATTCGGGCTTGCTGGCAAAGCGACTCCCATGTTGACCAGCGCCGTAGAGCAGGTCCCAAATCTGAGGCGTAACCGGCTGCCGGCCGGCTGCCACCGGATTGATCCCGTCAATGAGCAGCTCATAGCCGCGCATCGTCGCCGGTCGGGCAGCAAGGCGGTCGACCCATGCATCCAGATGTGGAACCGGAACCTGCGGCGGTAAACGGTTCCGGAAGCTATAAACCCAGGGAAATACAGCAAAATCGGCGATTGACAGTTCCTCCGCGAAATACTCGCGCTTCGCAAGATGCGCATCGGCAACCAGGCGAAGGCGGTCCACCTCACGATTGTAGCGTTCGATGGCGTAGGGGAGCTTCTCGGGCGCATACATCGAAAAATGGACCCATTGGCCGAACATCGGCCCCACGCCACCCATTTGCCACATCAGCCACTGGAGGCATGCCATTTCGCGGCGCCCGTCCTTGGGCAGGAACATGCCGGCCTTCCGAGCCAGATAGATCAGGATCGCACCCGATTCGAAGATCGCGAGGGGCACTCCGTCAGACGTGTCGTTATCGACGATTGCCGGCATCTTCTTATTTGGACTGATTTTGACAAATTCGGGATTGAACTGATCGCCAGCCATCACATCCATCGGATGCACCTTATAACGGAGCCCGGTTTCTTCTAGCATGATCGCGATCTTGCGCCCATTGGATGTGGGGCCGTAGTAGAGGTCTATCATCCTGGAATATCCACTCTTTGACTGTTGCAAGACTCAAGCTTCAGGCGCGCGGGCATGCTCCGCTCAGTATCCGTTTGCTTCCAACACCGAGAGTATGTCGTCGGATACGTAACATGCTGAGGTTGACCCACCGTCCACTGCCAGGACCTGGCCGGTGATGAAGCTCGCATCGTCGCTGCACAGGAAGGCCGCTGCTGCCGCAACCTCTTCGGGACGACCGGGCCGGCCTAGAGGCGTTGTGCCAATGATACTCGCGCGAAAGCGGGCGGTCTTCAAGCGCTCGCGCGTGGCCGGTGTGACGATTTGCCCCGGCGCGAGCGCGTTCACCCGCACACCATCCCTGGCGAACTCAGCCGCCAGCTGTCTTGTGAGCCCCACAATGCCGGCTTTGGCCGCAGTATAAACGGCCTGCTGCCCAAATCCACGAAGGGCCACCGCAGACGAGATGTTCAGGATCACCCCACTGGATCGCTTCAGGCCTGGGAGCGCCGCGCGAGTGAGCAAAAAGTTCGTCTTCAGGTTGATGGCGATCCAATGGTCAAAATCATCGTCGGTCGTCGTTTCGATCGAGGGCGCTCGGCCTAGTCCGACGTTGTTGACCAAGATTGTGCAATCGCCGAAGTGTTCGACGCAGCTGGCAACCACTAATGCCGGTGCATCATGCTGCGTGAGGTCGATCGCGACGCGCATGACCGGCGCTTCCAAGTCTAACGCGCTCAACGCCCCGTCGTTGTGGTCGACCGCTACGATGCTGGCGCCTTCGGCGGCAAAGCGCCGGGCAATGGCCAAGCCGATTCCAGACGCGGCGCCGGTGACGATCGCAATCTGGCCTTCAAGGCGACTCATGGTTTGCTCTCCGACAGGTAGATAAGCGATGCAGGGCTTCTGCCCGCCACGAAGTCCAAGGGGTCGCTGATTGCGTTGCGATCCGGCTCGCGGGCGCCAATGAGCGGACAACGACGATTTGATAACATAAGATGCCTGCCTTTTAGTGGCATTTACCAGACACGGCAGAAAGAGTTGTCCCCCCGCGTGGTTACAGCCTGTTCCTCTTCGTCGTATAATCTGGCGCCATGGACAACCGACCGGGCAGTGGGTCCGCGACTCACTAGAATGGAACTCTCGCCATGATGGAATTTGCCCGCGAAATGAGGGAGACAGGCAGCCTTGCTGCGCTGTATGCCAGACTGTCCCAAGCGAATATGGGGCCCGGCTGGAACAAACCCGAGCCTTCGCTGTGGCCGGCGCCCCGTAAGACCTTCGTCCCGGCGCATTGGTCATACGCCGTGGCTCGAGCGGCGCTCGACGCCGCCGGACCGCTGATTAGCACCGATCAGGCCGAGCGGCGCAACCTGATCTTGGCCAACCCCGTTCCCGGCAACAGCTATGCAACGAGCCGGACGCTGGTGGCTGCCTACCAGATGGTGATGGCAGGCGAGAGGGCGCGGGTGCATCGCCACACGCCGAGCGCGCTTCGGCTCGTCATCGATGCCGAACCGGACACCTTCACCGTCGTTGAAAGACAAAGAATCCGGATGTCGCCAGGTGACGTGCTCCTCACGCCGAACTGGATGTGGCACGGTCATATCAACGATAGTGTTTCCAGCGCCTACTGGGTCGATTTCCTTGACGCGCCGCTGGTACAATTGATCGAACCGATGTTCCTGGAACACTCTCAAGAAAGCATGGACGGTCCCATCGACGAGGCATCCCCTATGCGCTTTCGGCATGCCGAAACCTTGGCGCGGCTCGATCGGTGCGAGGGGCAGATGGTCGAGCTCGAAAGTACCCAGCTGAAGACAATCGCTGTTTTCGTCCACAGGCTTGATCAAGGGCGCGCTGTTCCTGCCATGCGCAGCACGGCGAGCAGCATTTATGCTGTCATCGACGGTCAAGGCCAGTCGATCATCGACGGGGAAGTGTTCAGCTGGACGCGCGGGGATGTCTTCGTGGCGCCGGCCTGGCGCGAGCATTGGCACGAGGCGACCGAGCGCTCACATCTGCTGCGCGTAACCGACGAGCCCGTGCTGCGCCAGTTGGGGCTTTTCCGCAGCTCGAGCGCTTCCGACACATAATCCAGTTCCTCGATAACTACTTGGCTGCCTGGTCGTCAGCGCTTCACCCACACAGGGTGGTCGCCGGCCGATCCCTGCTTGACGTCGACAGACATGGTGCCGACATGCGAGATGGTTACCGAGAGCCGGTCCCCGTCGATCACCGGGCCGACACCGGCGGGGGTGCCGCTAGCGATGATGTCGCCGGGTTCGAGCGTCATCACCGATGAAGCCATCGCGATCATGCCTGGCACGCCGACGATCAGGTCGGCGGTCGACGCCTGTTGTCGGACAATGCCATTCACCGTTAGCGTCAGGTCGAGATCATTCCAATCTGGCACTTCGTCTTTGGTGACGATGACCGGCCCGGTAGGGCAAAAGCTGTCGAATGATTTACGCATCACCCGTTCTTCCTTGCCCCGCACCACCATGTCCAAAAGGCAAGTGAAGCCAAAGATATAATCGACCGCTTCGGATTTTTCGATACTGCGGCCTCGCTTGCCGATGATGATCGCCAGCTCCGCTTCGTGGTGCACCTCGCGCTCGGCAATGGCAGGAAGGAGGATCGGATCACTTGGACCGTTCAGGCTTGAGTTGGCTTTCAGGAAGAAACCCTGATGGTCAGCTGGAAAGTTGGAGACCAAACCGCTGCCCACCCTCATTTCGTTGATGTGAGCGTGATAATTGGCCGGAAAGGCAACGATCTTGTTGGGCCAGGCGATGGGCGCTTCGAGCCTGATATCGGTGAGCGCCTGTCGGGTGCCGTGGCGCACATGCTCCGTCAAAGCTGGTAGGAGCCGGTCGAATTCGGCGATAAGTTGCACCATGGCGACCGGTGGCCATTGCCGCTGCAGATCGGTCACCAGCCCCGTAACGTCGATGATCTCGTCACCATCGACCACGCCGATACGATGATCATTGAAACTGGCGAGCTTCATAATGGCTTCCCTGCAAATAGTTCGGCCACGCGGCCTTTATCACCCTAGCTCCGCGATTGTCAGCGACTGGTCCCCTAAGGTGGGGACAGAACAGCCGTGGTGCCTCTGCTACTTGATCGGACATAAGCGAATGCATGGAAACCGGGGTGTAGATGTCGATCGTTTCATGTCGCGGCGGACCGAGCGCGTTATCGCTGGAATTTCGTCATCTGATCGGCGGTGAGCTGGAAGACAGCGATGCTCATTTCGAGGTCGTCGATCCATCCACGGGAATGCCGTTCGCACGGTGCCCCGACGCGTCGCTCGACCAACTTGATCGGGCGGTCATAGCGGCGCAGACGGCGCAGCGCAGCTGGCGTGCTACTCGGTTGGAGGAGCGGCAAAGCTATATCGGCCAGCTCAGCCGCGCATTGCTGACAAATCAGGACGAGCTGAGCATGCTTCTGGTGATGGAGCAGGGCAAGCCGCTGACCGATGCCATTGCCGAAATTCAGCGCGCAGCGGGTTCGATGCACGAGATATGTTCGGTCGATCTTGGTTCTGAAATCATCAGCGACGACGTTCGAGGACGCGCCGAGCTATACTACCGCCCTTTGGGCGTGATCGGTGCGATAACGCCGTGGAATGCGCCGATAGTATTAGCCGCGCCCAAAATCGCTTCCGCGCTTTATGCCGGAAACGCGATAATCCTCAAGCCCTCCCCCTTCACGCCGCTGACGACCTTGCGCCTGGGCGAGATCGTGCGCGATCTTCTGCCGCATGGCTTACTCGGTATCCTTGCGGGAGGTGATGATATCGGAAGAGCGATGGCCCGGCACCCGCTCATCAACAAGATCTCGTTCACCGGATCGGTCGCGGCAGGCAAGGACGTAATGGCCTGTGGCGCCGCCAGCCTCAAGCGACTTACCCTCGAGCTTGGCGGAAACGACGCCGCGATCGTGCTTGAAGATGCGGCCATCGCCAAGATCGCGCCGCGACTGTTCAAGGGCGCGTTCACCATATCCGGACAGGTTTGCATGGCGATCAAGCGGCTCTACGTGCCGCGCTCGCGATATCAGGAGGTCGTGGCGCATATGTCGCGGCTGGCGAACAGCGCCAAGGTTGGGAATGGGTTTGAGGAAGGGGTCGAGATCGGTCCGGTCCAGAATCGGGAACAGTTCGCACGCGTCATGGAACTGATCGCCGACACCCGAACCCGAGCGGACGCAGAAATCACCGCCGGAGGATATGCGTTGGACCGGCCCGGCTACTTCATTGCGCCCACGATCGTAGCGGGATTGAGCGAGGGGGTACCGCTGGTCGATCAGGAACAGTTCGGTCCCGTCTTGCCCATATTGGCATACGACACGGTCGACGAGGTCGTAGGTCGGGCAAACAACTCGTCCTTCGGTCTCGGCGGCTCAGTCTGGTCGGCCAACCCGGCGCGAGCTGCCGAGCTCGCGGCACGGCTGGAGGTCGGCTTTACGTGGGTCAACCATCATGTCGGCACCACGCGCAACCTGCCCTTCGGCGGCATGAAGCAGTCGGGAATCGGCCGGCAAGGACATGCTATTGGCGTCAAGAGTGACATGGAAGCGCAGGTTGTGTTCCTCCCGGCCGGGAGCAGTCCAGCGCAAGAATCCGCCGTTCATGCTTGAGGACCCCTCGTTCGAACGTTTGGCACCGCGTGCGGGTACGCGCCTCGTCATCGCGGGCGGCTGTGGCGGCATTGGACGGCTGCTGACCGCAGTGTCTGTCAATCTGGGGCTCCGCGTCATCGTTCTCGACTTGGAAGCGTCGATTGCCCGGTATCCGCCCCCTGAGGGTGTAGTCGCGATCAAGTTCGACGCCACTGACGATGCGAGTGTCGAGTCCGCCTTCAGGCAAGTATCGGCGCAGTTCGAAGCTTTCGAATGTCTCATCA
The DNA here is from genome assembly GCA_964245645.1 of uncultured Novosphingobium sp. Taxonomy (GTDB): domain Bacteria; phylum Pseudomonadota; class Alphaproteobacteria; order Sphingomonadales; family Sphingomonadaceae; genus Novosphingobium. The sequence goes on from CAXTOI010000140.1 coordinate 8,281, forward strand.
ATCTGGTCGGCTTTCGAAACCGGCTCGCCAGGTTCGAAGAGATCCCGATGGCCGAGTGGGACAGGGTAGTTGCTGGTAACCTCCGTGCAGCGGTTTCGATATGCCGCCACGCCCACCCCATTCTCCGTCGAGCTGGCGGCGCGAGCATCGTTAACGTCGCGTCCTCGATGGGGATCGCGGTCGTTCCGCAGCATGCGCCTT
>CAXTOI010000141.1:0-8438 GCA_964245645.1 uncultured Novosphingobium sp.
GATCAAGGGTGCGGTCATCATTTCGGCCAAGACCAACGGCTTTTGCGCCGGCGCCGATCTCGATGAAATGATCGGCTTCGCCGGCAGTACGCCGACGGACCCAGCCGAGCAGGAGCGTCGGTTCGATTTCATGTTCCAGGCCAACCGGGTGGCGCGCGCGATCGAAACATCGGCCAAGCCGTTCGTTGCGGCGATCAATGGCCTGGCGCTGGGTGGCGGCCTGGAACTTGCGCTGGCTTGTCATCACCGCATCGCCAACGACAATCCCCGCTGGCGCATCGGCCTGCCCGAAGCGACAATCGGCTTGTTGCCCGGCGGTGGCGGAACCCAGCGGCTGGCGCGGCTGCTCGGTGTCGAGCGCGCGTTGCCGCTGCTGCTCAACGGCACCGCGATCGACGCCGCCGCTGCGCTTGATCTTGGCCTGATCGACGAGATCGTGGCGGAAGGCGGGGAGCTGAACGCGGCTGAGCGCTGGCTTGCGGCCGGGCACGAGGCGGTGGTGCCGTGGGATCAGGCTGGCTTTACCTTGCCCGGTGAGCCGGGCGGCTTGGCCGCGCTGGCGGATACGGTCGCCGGCGATCCCGGCGGCAATTATCCCGCCGCCGCTAACATCCTGGCGGCGGTACGCGAAGGCGCGTTGCTGCCGATGGACCTGGCGATCGAGCTTGAGACCCGCTGTTTCCTCGCCACGCTGCAAAGCCCCCAGGCCAAGGCCATGATCCGCACCCTGTTCCGCTCGCATCCGGCGCTGCGCAAGGGTCCGGCCCAGGCGTCGGCTGCGTCGGTTCGCAAGGTAGCCGTGCTCGGCGCCGGGATGATGGGCGCCGGCATTGCCTTCACTTTCGCGAAGGCAGGGGTCGAGACGATCCTGCTCGACGTCAGCCAGGAGGCTGCGGCCAAGGGCAAGGACTACTCGGTCAAACTGCTCGGACGACTGGTGCCCAAGGGGCTGTTCACGCAGGCCGCGGCTGACCGCCTGCTGGCGAACATCACCCCCGGCAGCGATTATGCCCTGGTCGCGGGCAGCGATCTGCTGGTCGAGACGGTATTCGAGGACATCGACATCAAGGCCGCGGCAACCGTCAAGGCGCTGGCGTTTCTGCCGGCCGATATATTGATCGCGTCCAACACCTCGACCTTGCCGATCAGCAGGCTGGCGCAGGTTCACCCCACGCCGGAAAATTTTGTCGGCATGCATTTCCATTCGCCGGTCGACCGCATGGAATTGGTCGAGGTGGTGCGTGGCCGCAAGACGAGCCCAACCGCGCTTGCCCGCGCGCTCGCGATCGTGCGCCAGATCGGCAAGACCGCGATCGTCGCCAATGATTCGCCGTTTTTCTACACCTCGCGCGTGTTCGACACCTATATCCGCGAAGGCATGGAGATGCTGATCGACGGCTTTGCGCCGACGGTAATCGATCAAGCCGGCAAATTGTCCGGCATGCCGCGCGGGCCGCTGGAACTGACCGACGATGTCGCCATCGATCTGGTCGGACGGATCGCCAGCCAGCGAACGCTGCTGCTGGGTGATGCAGCGACGCGGCGCGGCTCTGACGATGTGGTCGACATGCTGCTGGCGGCCGATCGGTTTGGCCGAAAGAACGGCAAGGGATTTTACGACTACCCAGCCAATGCCGAGAAATACGTCTGGACAGGTTTTGCAGAACGGTGGCCGGTCACCCGGTCCGCCACCGACGATGTGATTGCCGATCTGCGCCGTCGCTTTCTCCATCGCCAGGCGGTGGAAGCGGCACGCTGCGTGGCCGAAGGGGTGATCGAGGATCCCCGCCACGCCGATGTCGGCGCGCTGCTGGGCTGGAACTTTCCCCGCTGGACCGGCGGACCGCTGTCCTACATCGAACAGATCGGCATCGCCCGCTTCGTCCAGGACTGCGATGCATGGGTCCAGGCCGGGGCCGAGCGGTTCGCCCCGCCCGCGCAATTGCGCCAGATGATCGCGTCGGGCGACCGCTATTATGATGGCCTTGCACCTGCGAAGGCGGCTTGATGGGGCCGCTGTCCGGATTGCGCATCGTCGAGTTCGCCGGCATCGGTCCTTGCCCGTTCGCCGCCATGCTGCTCAACGATCTGGGGGCGGATATCGTCCGCATCGACCGACCGGGCGAGACCAACGCGTTCGAGGTACTCTCGCGCGGTCGCATATCGATCGCCGCCAATCTCAAGAACTCCGACGAAAAAGCCATGGTCATCGATCTCGTCAGCCGCGCCGACGCGGTGCTCGAGGGCTATCGGCCGGGCGTGATGGAACGGCTGGGGCTGGGGCCCGACGTGTTGCTCGCGCGCAATCCGGCACTCGTCTACGGCCGGATGACCGGATGGGGCCAGACCGGGCCGCTCGCCCAGGCCGCCGGCCACGACATCAATTACATCGCGATCACCGGCGCGCTTGCGGCCATCGGTCCGGCCGACAAGCCGATCCCGCCGCTCAATCTGGTGGGCGATTATGCCGGCGGTGCGCTGTACCTGGTGATGGGGCTGCTGTCCGCGTTGCTGGCGGTCAAGAGCGGACAAGCCGGCCAGGTTGTCGATTGCGCGATTTGCGACGGCGCCGCCTCATTGATGGCCGTGTTCACCGAACTGAAGCTGCACGGCCGCTGGCAGGACGGACGCGAGCGCAATTTCCTCGATGGTAGCGCGCCGCATTACGGCACTTATGCCTGCGCCGATGGCGAGTTCATCTCGATTGGCCCGCTCGAGCCGCAATTCTACGCCAAATTCCGGCAGATCGCGCAGCTGGACGATCCGCTGTTCGACGCCCGCGATGACGAGGCGCGCTGGCCCGAGCTACGGGCGCGGATGGCTGAGGTGTTCCGCAGCAAGAATCGCAACGAATGGTGCAGCTTGCTGGAAGGGACCGACGCCTGTTTCGCACCGGTGCTGCCGCTGCAGGAGGCGCCGCGCCATCCCCATATGGTTGCGCGCGAGACCTTTTTCGAACTCGACGGCATCGTTCAGCCCGCGCCCGCGCCCCGGTTTTCGGGCACCAGCCCGGCCACCCCCAGGCCGATGCAGGTCCAGTCGCTGCGCGCGGTGGCGTCACGCTGGTCTGCCGAACGCGGGAGTTCAGCAGCGGATCAGCTACCGTCATCCTGACGAATGTCAGGAAATGGATGCACGTTTGCAGTGCAACGGTTGACAATTGTTCGAATGCCTCGGTCGGGGTTTAGCAGTTCAAGACATGTTCGCGGTGTGTTGTTGAGGCGTTTTGCGGAATGCCGCCCTCGGCCAGGCCCATGATGCTCCCTACACCCATCGCTGCTATTTGGACCGGACGCGCTGGGGGAGACTGGCGTGCTGCTTCACGTTGCCACGATAATGCGCGCCTCCGGGACTGGTACGGCGCGGGATCGCGCATCAGGATACATCGGGCTTCAATCCCGAGAAGGCTGGCTCGGATATCAGCTATCGCCCGGTCCATTATCTCCAGGATAAATAATTTATTTCCTTAAAAGCCCTTTATATCTGCCCGCAGCGGATCGTAAACAGGGGGGTCAGGAGACATAGATGAAAACTCGTGCTGCCGTCGCATTTTCGGCGAAGACATTGCTGGAGATCGTGGAGATCGATCTCGAAGGACCGCGGGCCGGAGAGGTATTGGTCGAGATCATGGCGACCGGCATCTGCCATACCGATGCCTATACGCTGGACGGGTTTGACTCAGAGGGCATCTTCCCTTCGATCCTGGGCCATGAAGGTGCCGGTATCGTCCGGGAAATTGGTGCGGGGGTCACCTCGGTGAAGCCCGGCGATCATGTCATCCCGCTCTACACGCCGGAATGCCGCCAGTGCAAAAGCTGCCTGTCGGGCAAGACCAACCTGTGCACCGCGATCCGTGCGACCCAGGGCAAGGGCCTGATGCCCGATGGCACCACGCGGTTCAGTTACAAGGGCCAGCCGATCTTCCATTACATGGGTTGCTCGACTTTCTCGAACTTTACCGTGCTGCCCGAGATCGCGGTGGCCAAGATCCGGGAGGACGCGCCGTTCAAGACCAGCTGCTATATCGGTTGCGGCGTCACGACCGGTGTCGGCGCGGTGGTCAATACCGCCAAGGTGCAGGTCGGCGAGAATGTCGTCGTATTCGGCCTGGGCGGCATCGGGCTCAACGTGATCCAGGGCGCCCGGCTCGCCGGGGCGGGCAGGATCATCGGCGTCGACATCAACCCCGATCGTGCAGAATGGGGCCGCAAGTTCGGCATGACCGACTTCCTGAACAGCAAGGGCCTCTCGCGCGAGGAGACAGTCGCACGGGTGCTGGAGCTGACCGATGGCGGTGCGGACTACAGCTTCGACGCGACCGGGAATACCGAGGTGATGCGCACTGCGTTGGAAGCCTGTCATCGCGGGTGGGGCACTTCGATCATCATCGGCGTGGCGGAAGCGGGGCGGGAGATTGCCACGCGCCCCTTCCAGCTCGTCACCGGTCGCAACTGGCGCGGCACGGCGTTTGGCGGCGCCAAGGGCCGTACCGATGTTCCCAAGATCGTCGACTGGTACATGAACGGGAAGATCGAGATCGATCCCATGATTACCCATGTCCTCAAGCTCGAGGAGATCAACAAGGGCTTCGAACTCATGCACGCCGGCGAGAGCATCCGCTCGGTCGTGGTTTACTAAGCGAACGTTCACAGGGCGGTGATTTAAGAGTCAGAGGTTTAGGCCATTGGCATTAATCTTCATCGAATAGGGCGAGGTCGACCGTGGATATCACTTCCATCAATCAATCGTTCGCTGGCGTGCAGGGCGTGTACAAGCACGCCTCTGCCGCCACCGGCACGGAAATGACCTTCTCGGTCTATGTCCCGGCTCATGCGGCGGGCGAGAAGCTGCCGGTTGTCTGGTATCTATCCGGCCTGACCTGCACCCATGCGAACGTCACCGACAAAGGCGAATTTCGCCGCGCCTGTGCCGAGCATCGTCTGATCTTCGTCGCGCCGGATACCTCGCCCCGCGGCGAAGGCGTGCCCGACGATCCGCTCGGCGGTTACGATTTCGGCCTCGGTGCGGGGTTTTATATCGATGCCACGCGCGAGCCCTGGGCGAGTCACTACAAGATGTGGAGCTACGTCACCGACGAACTGCCGAAGCTGGTTTTCGCCAATTTTCCGGCTGACCCGGATCGCCAGTCGATCATGGGCCATTCGATGGGCGGCCACGGCGCGCTGACTATCGGTCTCACATTTCCCGACCGATATAAGGCCGTCTCCGCTTTCGCGCCGATCGTGGCTCCCAGCCAGGTACCATGGGGGGAGAAGGCGCTCACCGGCTATCTCGGCGATGACCGCCGGAGCTGGCGCAGCCATGACGCGGTCGCACTCATCGAAGATGGTGCGCGGGTTCCGGCGCTGCTTGTTGATCAGGGCGGAGGCGACCAATTCTTGCAGGAACAGCTGCGGCCTGAACTGCTCCAGCAAGCCTGCCGGGATGCAGGGATAGACCTGGAGCTGAACATACGGCCGGAATATGATCACAGTTACTACTTCATCTCGACCTTTATGGCCGACCATCTCCGCTGGCACGCCAAACGGCTGAGCTGACAATGGTTTGAATGGAAGGGCCGTCGCTTGTCGAACGCCACTTTGATTGCCAGGCGTTTTACCGCTCGGCGTCATGCCAAAAAGCCAGAAGTATGGGATTGAACGTGCCGCCTCGCCATGACGGGAAGCGTTTTCGCAAGGCGAGATGACGTGCCTGCCGCCGCCGGCTGCAGCTATGATTTCGCCGGTCGCAACCAACGCCTCGCTCGCGTTGCCGGGAACGACCAGCAACGGCATCCCGGCCGCTGCGACTGGGGCGAGATCGCGCCTGATCGCCGGTTTGGGCGGAAAACGGCCGTGGGGGAGCGGTGCGAATGCACCGCGTACCGGCAAGCCATGGATACCCCCACCCAACCTCCCCCGAACGGGGGAGGAGCAGAAAGGCGTCGATCGCAGACAGAACGAAGCGCGTGCTCACAGCCATTCGTGGCGCCTGGCCAAGCGGCCCTGCACCGCGGTCAACAGCACGATCGTGATGAACAGCGGCACGGCGACCGTGGATGCCATGCCCAGGTTCCACCAGGTGAAGCCCTGGTCATACATGAAGTAGAGCACGGTGATCGTGCTCTGCGCCGGGCCGCCATGCGTCATCACGTAAGGTTCGGCAAAGATCTGCATGAAGTTGGCGACGCTCAGCACCGCTGCCAGCAGCAGCGCGGGTCCCAGCGCCGGCAAGGTGACATGGCGAAAGCGCATCCAGGCCCCGGCGCCGTCCAGCCGGGCGGCTTCCAGCAGATCGCCCGAAACGGTCGACAGAGCCGCCATGAAGACCAGCATGTTGTAGCCGAACGCCTTCCAGACGATGAAGATCAGCGTTGCCGGGATGCTGGTCTCCGGGTTGCCCAGCCAGTATACCGGCGCGATCCCCGCCAGCGACAAGGCGTAGTTCAGCAATCCGGTCCGCGCATCCAGGACGTATCGCCACACCAGCGCCGTGGCGACGACGGTGGTCACATAAGGCGCAAACAGCAGCAGTCGCCAGACTGGTTTCCAGCGCACGGTCGCCGAGTTCAGCAGCAGCGCGGTGGCCAGCGAAGCGCCGATGGCGGCCGGCACGCCCAGCGCGGCGAACAGCACGGTGTTGCCGACCGCGCGCCAGAACAGCGGGGTGCGCAGCAGTTCAATGTAATTTCCCGCACCGACGAAGCGCAGGTTGCGCAGATCCGCCAGCGCATAGATGTCGAAGTCGGTCATGCTCAGCAACAGCGCACCGACCGTCGGCACGATCAGCGCCAAACCCGTGCAGATCAGGACGGGCGCTACGAATGTCAGTCCGGCGCGGGCCTGCCGGGTTAATACCAAGCGGCGGGTCAAGATCGGCCGGGTCATGCGATCCGCCCGCGATCGAGCAACCAGCGGCGCTTTTGCAGGATGCGATCGACGCGGCGATCCATTTCGCCCGCGGCGGCGTCCACGCCATACTCGCCGCGCACCATGCGCTCGGCGACCAGTTGCACCTCGGTCAGGATACGCTGCCATTCGGGAACTGCTGGGGGCGCGATGCTGCGCGCGATCTGCGCGGCGAAGCCTTGCGGCACGGGGTCGCGCAACGGTAGCGAATCCTGCCATGCCGACGGCCGGGTCGGTAACAGATCGGCGATGTCATAGACTCGGCGCTGGCTGGCGGTGCTGCATAGGTAGTCGACCAATTGCCAGGCCGCGCCAGGGTTCCGGGCGGTGCGGCTGACGCCTATACTCGCGCCGAGCGCCATGCCGTTGCCTTCACCGTGCGGCCCCGGCGTGGGCGCCACTCCCCATAGCTTGCGGGGAATGATGGCGGCGCGCTGCCGCAGGTCGCCGATCGCGACCGACGTTGCCGGCAGGATCGCGAACCAGCCCCGCCGAAAGGAGATATAGGAATCGCCGGCCTCTGCGCCGTTGATCCTGGGCGCCAGATCTTCGTCGAAGATCGATTTGTAAAAGGCCAGGGCAGCGCGAAAGCCGTTCGACGAAAAATTGCCGCGGGTGTCGCGATCGCGCAGCAACGGCGCCGGCTGCTGCGCCGAAAAGGCGAACAGCGGCTCGGGCCAATCCAACGGATGCAGCGTCGCATAACGATCCGGGTGACGGCGCTTGATCGCTTTTGCCATGCGCAACCATTCGTTCCACGCCAGCGGCGGTGTGGCATAGCCGACCTCTGCCAGCAGATCGCGGCGGAAGAACTGCATCCAGCTGTCGCCGATCCATGGGATCGCCATGGCGCGGCCACCGACCTGCACCGATGCCAGCGCGCCCGCGAATTGATCGCTGAGCAACGGCGAGCTCGCAGGCGGCGGGGCAAGCGCACCGACCAGCGCCAGCTCCGGCAACCAGCGACTGTCGAGCATCATCACGTCCGGCAGCGAATTGCCGGCATAGCCGGTCAGCAGTTTCTCATGCGCACCGGTCCACGGGATAGCCTGGACATCGACATCGATACCGGTGCGGCGCTTGAAGTCGGGAAGCAGCAGCGGCGCATTTTCTCCAGCCGTACCGATCGCCCACCAGGTCAGCCCGCCGCTGGCTGGCGGTCGCGCACATGCCGACAATGCGGCCCCAGCTGCCGCCTGGATGAGTCCGCGACGCGAAATCGATGGCATTATTTGTGGTGTCGCAATCTTGTCACCCGACGATCCTTGCCGAACTTTCTAGGATCGACCAGCGCCGCCACCAAGCGATTTAGCGACAGCCCACTGAGCAAGTCGATGCGAATGCCGGTATGAAACCAAAATGCCCGCGGGCGGTTACGACGACTAACGACAAATGTATTTCGCGTGACACGGCGCGTTCAGGGGCACCAATGGGATCGAAATTCAATCGCGGCTTGCTGTTGGCCAACATCGTCATGGTGCTGGCCCCTGCCGAGGCGCGCAGCCAGGCACAATCGGGCACGAACAATAC
>CAXTOI010000142.1:0-2836 GCA_964245645.1 uncultured Novosphingobium sp.
TCCCCCTTTGGGGGAGGTGGCTCGCGTAAGCGAGACGGAGGGGGCAAGACGGCAAACCCATCGACGGCATTCGCCAATATCTCACATCAACCGCTCGGGCACCGCGCCGGCCTCCTCGACCAACCGGTCTGCGTTCATCACCGCCTCCCACGGAAACACAAACCAGCGTTTGTCGGTCGCGCGGTCGATCGACTGCACCGCGAATTCGACCCTGGCCTGCGACGATGCATTATCGACCAATACGGCAAAGCGCATGTCGTCGTCCCGGCTGGTAAAGCCGGTACCCAGCGACTCGCCCAGCACCTTGCGCACGTAATTGATGGTGCCGCCGCTGTCGTTGATGTCATCGACGAACAGCATCCGCGAGCCGGCGATCCGCATATGCGCGACCTTGTGCAGCAGCTGGTCAGCGAAGCCCGGCACCTTGGAAGAATGATCGATCGACAGCATCGGAATCTGCAGCGCATGCGATATATAGACCGCCGGAACCAGCCCACCGCGTCCTATCCCGACAATGAAATCGGGTTGCCATCGCCCGGGCGCGATCGTCTGCGACAGTTTCTGCACCATCGCCAGAAAATCGGTCTGGTCGATGTAGCTGAGAACGGGTGAGGCACTGTCGCTCATGTCATGCAATCCGGTCGGCAAAACGATAGCTGCGGCGTATGGCCTCGCGCGCCTGCGAGCAACCCACAGCGCGGCCCGTTCTTTCAGCAATCCACCGTTACCGCATTTCCGCGGTGCCCAATTGCGCAAAACCGTTCTGGATCTCGGTCAGCACGATGTCGGCGGCATAAGAGGTGGCGCGCGATGTTGCGGTGCACAAGGCCAGGGTCATCGGCTTGAGCACCGGTTCGCGGATCGGGGTAAAGGCGAGCAACCCGGCCTCCACTTCGCTGGCAACATCGAGCGAGGTCAGGATGCCGATCCCGACCCCCTGCAGGATCAGCGAGGTAATCATCTGGATGTTGTTCGAAGTCACCTTGCGATCGAGCGGCAGCTGCGAAATGCCTTCGAGCACGGTCACCCGCTGAACGACGATCAACGGCTTGGCCGGCAGGATCATCGGTTCGCCCACGCAGGCTGAGAAGCGCGCCGACTTGTGCTGGCTGATCGGATGATCGGGCAGGGTCACGAAGCCCAGCGTGACATCGGCAAAGCCGCGCACGGTCAGATCGCGGATCGACTGTGGCTCGAAGCAGATGCCGAAATCGACGTCGCCATTGGTGATGACTGCGCGGATCGCCTCGCTGCCCAGCACATGCACGCCGATGGATATTCCGGGATAGCGCGTCTGAACCGCCTGGATCACCCGGGGTATATAGCCCTTGGTCAGCGCGTCGATGATGGCGATGTCGACATGACCGCGCTTCAGCCCGCGCAGATCCTCGATCTGCGCCCGCAATTCGGTCAGGTTCTTTTGCCAGCGCCCGCCTGCGGCCATCAGCACCTCGCCGGCCGCAGTCAGGCGCAGGCCGCTGGGCAGGCGTTCGAACAACGGCACGCCGAACTCGGCTTCGGCGTTGAGGATCTGGCGGTCGATCGCCGACGCCGAGACGTTAAGCTCATCGGCGGCCTTGCGGATCGAGCCCAATCGCCCGACCGCCAGGAAATAGCGCAGAAATCGCGAAAATGTCGGCACAGGCCACTCTCTTTTTTGCAACGCAGCGTCAAATTCATTGCGTTTGCTCACACGGGGTCAAGCTCTAAATTGATGTCCTGGTTATTTTGCCGGGGGTAATCGTTGAAACAGAGGCGTGGCGCGCTGATTTGCCGGGGTATGGTTGCTCTGCGTCTGGCCGCGCTCACGTGTCTGATTACGGCCGGGACGCTGGTCAGCCGGGTTGCGCAAGCCGAGGAAATGCCCGCCGCCGCGCGTGAGGCGGCCGTTGCCGCCTTGTTCGACAAGGCCGCGCAAAGCCCGACGGCTCTGCGGATGTTTCTGCGCGAGATGCCCAAGGGCGGCGATCTGCACAACCATCTGGGCGGCAACATCTATGCCGAAGATTTCCTGCGCTGGGCAGCCGCAGATGGGCTTTGTGCCGCCGGCGGGCACCTCGTCGCGCCGCCTTGCCCGGCCGGACAGTCGATCAGCGATATCGTCGAGCATCAGCCTGACGCTTATGCGGCGCTGGTCGATGGCTTTTCGATGCGCGGCTGGCAGTCGGGCGTCGGGCGCAACACGGTCTCCGGTCACGACCAGTTTTTCGCCACCTTCGGCAGGTTCGGGCCTGCCGAACGCGGCCACACCGCCGATGCCCTGGCGGCGTCGCGCCGCGCTGCTGCCCGTGACCGGCTGAGCTATCTCGAGCTGGATTACGATCCGGAGGCGATCAATGCCTATGTGACGGCCACTGGTGATGTCCCGCTGGACGAGGCCGGGCTGGCGGCGCGCTACGCCCGGGAACTGCCGGGCATCGGCGCGGTCGTGGCCGGCAGCATCGCCGAGACCGCCGCTGCCGAAGCCGACGCGGCACGGCAGCTTGATTGTGCCGGCCGACATCCCGAACCGGCCTGCGGCGTTGGCGTGCATTACCTCGCGTATGCCTTGCGCGCACTGTCGCCGGCGGCGGTGTTCCGGCAACTGATGCTGGGTTTTGCGCTCACGCAGGCAGACTCGCGCTTTGTTGGCGTGAACATCGTTCAGCCCGAAGACTGGGCAGTGCCACTGCGCGATTACAATCTGCACATGGCGATGTTCCGCTTTCTGGAGGGCAAATATCCCGGCGTCCATCGCAGCCTCCATGCGGGCGAGCTGGCGCTGGGGCTGGTGCCGCCGCAGGACCTGCGCGATCATATCGCCCAGGCGATCGCCGTCGGCGGCGCGCAGCGGATC
>CAXTOI010000142.1:2846-8416 GCA_964245645.1 uncultured Novosphingobium sp.
AACACCTGGGCGACGCCTTTGCTGTTTCCCGCGATCGGCCACGGCGTCGATATCGCGAACGAAGACGATGCCGCGCAAACCTTGAAGCGGATGGCCCGTGACGGCATCGCGGTGGAAGTGAACCTGTCCAGCAATGCCGTGATCCTGGGAGTGGCGGGCGCCGATCATCCGCTGGCGCTATACCGCAGCTTCGGCGTGCCGTTCGTCTTGTCGAGCGACGATCAGGGCGTGCTGCGCAGTGACATGACCAATGAGTATATGCGGGCAGCGCGCGAACAGGGGTTTCATTACGCCGATCTGAAAGCAGCGGCACGGGCCAGCCTCGAATATTCGTTCATGCCGGGCAGCAGCCTGTGGACATCCCGCCGCGTGGGGACGGCAGATGGCGCTTGCGCCCGATCCTTTATCGACGCGGCATGCCGGCGATTCGCCCAGGCCAGTGAGAAGGCGACGGCGCAGATCGCGCTGGAGCAACGGTTTGTAATTTTCGAAAATTCAAAAATCGCGGAGCAGCTATAGCGTCGACGAATAAGTAAAATTGCAAAAACAAAGCAATAACATGAAGTTTTGGGAGAAGCTGGAAGGATAATCAGGGTTCACGCGGGAAAATATTGCCTGCAAATTTGATGGGGATTTATCATGACTGTCTTCCAGGCGATTATGTCGAGAGTGCCGGGCGCATACGGCGTGCGCAACCGGAGTGGTTCGGCTCTGGCCGCTTCCATGTTACTGTCCTGCACCGCCTTGACCAGCCCGGCGCTGGCCGATGCTGCACAAACCGCGCCTTCGGCTCCAGTGGCAGTGGACGCCACGCCGGAAGCCGCCAAGTCCGAAGAAATCGTCGTGACCGGCGCGCTCAACGCTTTGCCGATCAAGGATGTCGGCACGGTGTTCGGTTTCAACAAGACGCTGGTGGAAACCCCGCGCTCGGCATCGTCGGTCAGCTCCGAGCAACTCGAGCGCTTCGGCATCACCCAGATCTACGATCTGGTCAGCCAGGTGCCGGGTACCTTCAGCAGCTCGTACTTCGGCACCGGCGGCGCGCTCGAAATTCGCGGCACCCCGGGCGAAGTCTACTTCCGCGGCATGCTGCGGCTCGAGAACGGGGGCAATTATCCGACCCCGATCGGCGCGGCGGACCGCATCGACATCGTGCGCGGCCCGGCCTCGCCGATCTACGGCCCGTCGAAGACCGGCGGCTACATGAATTTCGTCCCCAAAACCGCGCGCGCCGAGAACGGCACTTACGCTGCCGATCCCAAGGGCGACATGGAACTGGATCTGGGCAGTTGGGGCAGGAAGATTCTCAAGGGCGAAGTGACCGGGCCGGGCGAAATCGGCGGCCACAAATTCGGTTACAGTCTCTATGGCGAGATCGAGGATTCGGATAGCTATTACCGCTATGTCACCACCAAGAATGCGGTGCTGTCGGCCGCGTTCGACACCGACATCACCAGCAATGTGCGCGCTGAATTCGGCGGCATATACCAGAATTTCAAAGGCCAGCAGAACAGCGGCTGGAACCGCATTACTCAGGACCTCATCGATCACGGCACCTACATTACCGGGACCGGGAGCAACAGTCTCGATACCAATCACGACGGCAAGATCTCGCGCGAGGAGGTCTATGCGGCCAATGGTGGTCAGGGGTTAACTACGTTTGGTTCCTATAGCTGCAATTATACTGGCAATCCGGTGGTGGATAACGGTCCTACCGGTTACACGCCGACGTGTCTCACAACAAACTTACCCGACTTGGCGCTGCAGAACCCGGGCACGACTCACCTGAGCGGAAAGGACACGCTGACCGGACCGGACGACAAACTCAACAACGTCCAGAAGACCGGATATTTCGACCTGATCTTTAATGGTGGGGGCGACCTGGAGATCAAGAATCAGGTTTTCTATGACGGCACGGACAATTTGAACGAGAATGCCTACGGCTTTTCGCAGTTCATCAAGTCATTCGTGCTCGAAGACAAGATCGTTATTTCAGACAGCTTCAAAACCGATGGTGCGAAGATCTCGGTGCAGGCATCGCCATCGCTACGATATACCCACTTCAAGTTCGGCGACGACTTCGGCGCCGAATTCTGGAACCGGCCGGATATCAGCCTGAACGATCTTTACCAACCCGGTGACACCCGGCTGTTGTCGACCCAATGTAATTGCGACTATTCGGATTACATCAAAGGACATTATCTCGATGCCGGCATTGCCGGTCTCGTCGATGCGACGTTCGACTTCGGTCTCGATCTCCTCGGCGGCGTTCGTTACGATCATGTCCACGCTGTTTCAGGCGCTGACAAGGCGCTGTACGACCCCGTATCGCTCAGCAACAACGAAGACGCGAATGGGAACTTTATCAATCACGCTGCCGGTAGCGAAGGCGGCGTGTCGTGGAACACCAGCATTTCCTACAAGACGTCGATCGGTGTCATTCCGTACTTCACCGCGTCGCACCAGACCACGATCGTCGAGGGCGAGGGCGCGGAGCTCGAGCCGGGCCCAGTCCTTACGCGCAGCTTCCTGGCCGCATCCAAGCTGCTGGAAGCGGGGATCAAGGGCGAATTCTTGAACAAACGGCTTTATGCGGCCGTGGCCGTCTATAAGCAGCAGCGCACCGATGCCGCAGCCGAGAGTTCGCTGACCAACCAAGTGGTCAAGACCAAAGGCATCGAAGGCGAAGTCCGCTGGTCGGTGGATCGCCACCTGCTGGTCACCGGCAATTATACCTACATCCAGGTGATCGATCAGAGCGCACTGGCCGGGGGCTTTTTCAACTACTTCGGTATCGGCGATTTGGTTAATGTTCCCCAGTCACAGGCGTACCTTTATCTCGGCGGCAGCCAGATCGGCTATATCTACCCTGCGGACCAGAAACTCGCCGAACGCCCGGGCATTCCGCAATATGTGGCATCGGCAACCGGGACCTATGCGTTCGACAACGGGTTCGCGATCAATGGGGATCTGCAGCACGTGAGTTCGACTTACTCGGGCTATACGCAACACGTGAAGCTACCGGCGTATTTCCTGCTCAACCTCGGCGCGTCTTTCAAGACGGGTCCCTGGCTGTTCCGAGCGGAAATGAAAAACGCCAACAACGCACGGTATTTCCGCGCCGGCGGTCAGGACCTCTTCGGCGCCGATATCGCGCTGCCGCAGTTGCCGCGCAGCTGGCAGGCTTCGATCAAGTACAGGTTCTGATGACAAGGGGCGGCAGATATTGCCGCCCCAATATCCTCGGGCGAATGCGGGGCAAGGGTTGCGCTGAATTATACAAGGGCCGAAGCATGCACATCCTGCCCCGCAAGGCTGGGCTCCTGGCCGCACTTTTTGCGCTGTTCTGGCAAGCCCACGCCAGCGCCGATACCATAACCGACACCATGGCGGCAGTTCAGCTATGCGTCCCCGGCGCCCCCTGCGCCCATGCCTTGCCGGTCAAGATCGTCATCGTCACCATGTTCGAAATCGGCAAGGACAGCGGCGATGCTCCCGGCGAATTCCAGTTCTGGAAGGAGCGGCGCCACCTCGACACCTGCTTCGCCTTTCCCCAATCCTATCATCAGGTCTGTTATAACCCGCAAAGCCAGATCCTGGGCATCGTCACCGGCATGGGCTCGATCAAATCGGCTACCGCGACGCTGGCGCTGGGGCTCGATCCACGCTTCGACCTCAGCCACGCCTATTGGCTGGTCGCCGGCATCGCCGGCATCGATCCGCATCAGGCCTCGATCGGCTCGGTCGCCTGGGCGCATTATCTGGTCGATGGGGACCTGGCGCATGAGATCGACCCGCGCGAGATTCCCAAAGACTGGAAATGGGGCTATTTCGCGCTGCATAGCAAGGGCCCGAACGACCCCACCCCGCTTAGCCCTGATAATGGCGAGATGTTCGCGCTGAACCCGGCCCTGACGAACTGGGCATACGCGCTGACCAAAAACATCGCGCTGAAGGATGATCCATCGATCGCTGCCGAACGCGCGCAATATACCGGCTTTCCCATGGCGCAGCGTCCGCCTTTCGTGCTGCAGGGCGACCAACTGGCGGCGATGACCTTCTGGCACGGCGCGATGATGACCGACTGGGCGCATGACTGGGTCGATTTCTGGACCCGCGGCAAAGGCGTCTTCGTCACCTCGGCGATGGAAGAGACCGGCACCTTCCAGTCGATCACCTATCTGTCGAACATCGGCCGGGCCGACCGCAACCGGGTGATGGTGCTGCGCGCGGGGAGCAATTTTACCATGCCGCCGCCGGGGGTAACCGCCGCCGATCATCTGCTGCGCGAAAACCAGGGCTATTCAGGCATGCTGGCCGCGCTGGAGGGGCTGTATCGTACCGGATCGGTGGTGATCGATGAATTGCTGACGCATTGGGACCGCTATGAACAGGCCCCGCCGCGGTGAGGTTGCAAGCAAGCGAAAGATGCGAGGGGTATACCCCTCGCGCTCCCCGTCATGTCAGCGTGGTGCATCAACTCGTCGAAGTGCCATGCCGCGAAGCGGCTATAAAGCCTGCGGCGCGTCGGCGTTGCGCAAGGCCGAGCGGACGCGCAACGTGGACAGGATGGGGGTCTGGGGCAATGGCCCCGGAATCCTTTTTGTTCTTCCGATCTGGCCGTTCCCATTGCTGACTCTGGTCCGCAATGCCGATGTCGTGGTCACGATGGACGATGCCCGGCGCGAGATCGCCGGAGGGGCGCTCGCCTTTGCCGATGGCGTGATCGTGGCGGTCGGCACGACGGCCGGGCTCACCCGCTATGTCGAAACCGCCGATGTCGTGATCGAAGCCGCAGGCTGCGTGGTGACGCCCGGCCTCGTCAACACCCATCATCATCTTTACCAGACCCTGACCCGCGCGGTGCCCGGCGCGATCGATGTCTCGCTGTTCAGCTGGCTGCAGCGGCTCTATCCGATCTGGGCGCGATACACGCCCGACGATGTCTATGCCGCAACCCGGCTGGGCCTCGCTGAACTGGCGCTATCGGGATGCACGCTGTCTTCCGACCACCTCTATATGTTTCCGAACGGCGTCACGCTCGACGATACCGTCGCCGCCGCCCAGTCGATCGGGATGCGTTTTCACCCCACTCGCGGCGCTATGAGCGTGGGGCAAAGCGCAGGCGGCCTGCCGCCGGACGATCTGGTCGAGGATGAACGCGCCATACTCAGCGACACGATCCGCGTGATCGACCGTTTTCACGACGCCCGGCCCGGCGCAATGGTGCAGGTCGGCGTGGCGCCGTGCTCGCCGTTTTCGGTCAGCCAGGGTCTGATGCGCGATGCGGCGCTGTTGGCGCGGGAGAAGGGCGTGATGCTGCATACCCATCTTGCCGAGGATGCCGACGACGTGGCGTTTTCGCTGGAACGATTCGGCTGCCGGCCGGGTGATTACGCCGAAAGCCTGGGCTGGACCGGGCCTGATGTGTGGCATGCGCATTGCGTCCAGCTCGATGCCCGCGAAATCGCACTGTTTGCGCGCACCGGCACCGGCATCGCGCATTGTCCCTGTTCGAATTGCCGGCTGGGCTCGGGCATCGCGCCGATTGCCGCGATGCTGGCGCAAGG
>CAXTOI010000143.1:0-8355 GCA_964245645.1 uncultured Novosphingobium sp.
CCCGGCTCAAGGCCGGGCTGACGGAGATATTTTAGGCACCCTCTGATCGATAACGTACTTAATCAGAGCTTCCCTAATTCGGCTGGTAACGGACCTGCGCCTGGCCGTTCAGCCATACCGGCATGTACAGGCCATTGGCGAATGGCTGGATCTGGCCGTTGACGGCGCTGTCCAGCCGCGCGTCTATCCGCAAATCGCCTTGCCGGCGATGGGCGATGGCCTTGCGGACCTTCACCAGCAGCTTGCCGAAATCGCCGCTGACATTCTGTTGCAGCGCATCGGCAATCGCCTGCGAGAACTCCTGGGTCTGCACGATCGATAGCGCCAGGCTGCCGCCCAGCCGGTCGATCTGGCCGGTGACCGCCAGATTGCTGAAGCGGATGATCTGGCTGCCGGTGTCGTTATGCGGCATTGCGGTGAACCAGATGCGGCCGTGAGTGGGCGCCAGCATGCTGCCGGCTATGGCGGCGGTAACGTCGGCACCGACGGCAATGCGATTCTCGGTGGCGCCATAGACGGTAATATTGGCGAAAGTGGCGTGCACCGGACCGATGCCGCGCAACTGGAACGGACGTTGCGACCGCCGCGCCAGCGCCCGCACGATCACCGGTTTCAGTTCGTCGTAATCGGCCAGCACCGGCACGAAGACCTTCACCTGGCCGCTGGGGATCGGCTCCGGCGTCATCGGCGGCAAGGGCGAGGGTGTCGCCGGGTCCGGCCGCCTGCCGATCGCCGCCTGCGTCAGCGCGACGACACCGAGGCGCAGGATCAGGCGATTGCCGGTGATATCGTAGCCGCCGTAACCCAGCCGTTGCGGCACGATCCGCATCCACACCGGGGGATTCTGGTCGTTGAGGCTAAGTACGGTAAAACCGCTCGACCAGACGCTGGCCACCTTCCGGCGCAGGTCGAGCCTGGCCAGTTCTCCCGGCAGTTGCTGTTCGAGCCGGGCGAGGACCGGCCGCAGCTTGTCATCGGCCTTGTCAGTGAATGCGATCCGCTGGCCCAGCACCGTGACGCTGGGCGGGGTCCGCCAGTCGTAAGCGAGGCGGATAGACCCCGAGGGCTGCCAGTCCCGAGCCACAGACAGCCTGATCCACGCATGCGCCATCGCCGTGCCGGTGGCCGTGGCGCCAATCACGCCGGCCAGTTTCTCGACGTGCACTTCGGCGATGATCGGCAGGTCGGCGCGAAGGTTTGCGCCATCGCCATGCAATACGATCGGGCCGCGCCGCGCCGCGCCGACGATCCTGCATTTCAGCTTGGGGGTAAGGTCGATACGGGCGCCCAGAATTTTTAGCTTTTGCGGCGCGACGCAGGTCACACCATCCTTCTCGATCGACCACAGGGTCAGCGGGATCTCGCGATCGAGCAGGCGCTGCAGCGATGCCAGGTCGGTCGACACCGGGACAGCGATGGTCGAACTGATCGGCGGAGGTACGGCCGTGGCTGTTGCATGCGGAGGTTGCGATGTGTCGCTGCCGGAATGGCACCCGGCGACCAGCAATACCATGGTGAGCGGCAGTGTAGGCAGGCCCAGGCCGAGCCTGCACGCCAGCGCGAGCCGAAAATCGGTAAATCTGCTTTCGAACAAGCGACCAAGACCCCGTTGAAGTCGATCGCCATCATGCCCAATGCCAATCGATTGCCGATCCATCACTATGCCAGGAACCCGAAGCTTGCTAGAGCGTTTGCGGTTTTCACTGGTGTGGCTCGGGGAGGGCAGCGTAGCGCATGTTGAGTTCGTCAGCCCGTCCTTCCGGGCGCGTTCTTGGCATCAGGGGTTTGTCGTGTTTTGCCAGCGTGGCGGTCCTGGTTGCGCCTGCGATGCTTTCTGCTCGCCAGAATACGGGTGCAGCACCGGCGACGCCGGCCGGCGATGCTGCTTTCGATGCCGCGCTTCCGCCGCTGGATGCAACTGCCGCTCCGCCGGTTCCGGCGCCCGTGCCCGATGCCGCTACGCAGGCACCGGCAGCAGCGCCGCCCGCCGTGCCTGAAAGCGACTTGACCATCCCGTTGGTGCCGCTGGGCCAGTTCGACGCGACGCCGCCGCCACCCACCGTGCAGGAAGCCGCCGCCGACCCGACGGTGCGCATCCGCTATTCGACCCAGCTCCAGGGGATGAAGGGCGTGAAGACTGACGCGCCCGAAGGCGACCTGGAACATCAGTTCCGCGCGCTGTCGGCATTGATCAAGGATGGCAGGAAAGCCGCCAACGCGGCGCAGGTGCACGCCCGCGCCGACGAGGACGTGCAGCTTGCCCAGCGCATCATGCATGCGGCCGGCTATTACGATGGGATCGCCACGGCGACGGTCGATCTGGTGCCGGGCCAGCCGGGGCAGGTCCATGTTACGCTCGTCGCCACGCCGGGCAGCCGTTACGATCTCAGCCACGTCGCCGTCATCCAGGCGCTGCCCGAGCCGACCGCGCTGGCGTACGATGCCTTGGGATTGAAGCGCGGCGATCCGATCGACGCTGCGCTGATCGAGGGTGCGGAGGCCAATATCTCGTTGCGCCTGCCGCAGCTTGGCTATCCCTTCGTGCAGCTCGGCCAGCGCGACATCGCGCTCGACGACGACACGCACAGCGGCGATTATACACTGCCGGTCGAGGCGGGGCCGAAGTCGCGCTTTGCCGGCATCAGGACGACGGGCGCCA
The DNA here is from genome assembly GCA_964245645.1 of uncultured Novosphingobium sp. Taxonomy (GTDB): domain Bacteria; phylum Pseudomonadota; class Alphaproteobacteria; order Sphingomonadales; family Sphingomonadaceae; genus Novosphingobium. The sequence goes on from CAXTOI010000143.1 coordinate 2,660, forward strand.
CGGTGTTCGACGTGAAGCATCTGTCGATCTTCCGCCGCTACAAGCCGGGCCAGATCTACGACAGCCGCCAGGTCGAAGATCTGCGCCAGGCGCTGGTAGCGACGAGCCTGTTTTCGACGGTGACGGTCGAGCCGGTACGTACCGGGCCCCCCGGCACTGATAACGTCAATGCCGATGGCACCGAGAACGTCGATCTGCAGGTCGGCCAGACCAAGGGGCCGTGGCACAGCATCTCCGGAACGATCGGCTACGCCACCGGGCAAGGCGCGACGGCGACCGGCAGCTATACCTGGCGCAACCTGTTCCCGCCCGAAGGCGCATTGATCCTGACCGCGATCGCCGGCACGCAGGAACAGGGCGGCAGCGCGACCTTCCGCCGCTCCGACGCCGGCCAGCGCGACCGCACCTTCCAGACCATCCTGGCGATCGATCGCAGCAATTATTCGGCCTATCAGGCCAACACCGCCGACATCTCGGTCAGCCTGTCGCGCGCCAGCACGCCGATCTGGCAGAAGCGCTGGACGTGGTCGGTGGGCGGTGAAGTGGTCGGCACCAATGAAGAGGGCGCAGCGCTGACTTTGGGCGGCGCGCGACCGCGACGCACCTATCTGATCGGGGCGATCCCGCTGCAACTCGGCTACGATCGCTCGAACGATCTGCTCAATCCCACCAAGGGGTTCCGCCTCAACGTCAAGCTGAGCCCGGAGACGTCGCTCCAGGGCGGCAAGGTCAAGCCCTATGCCCGCACGCTGTTCCAGGCGAGCGCCTATTATCCGGTGCTGCACTCGCTGGTGATTGCGTCGCGAGCACAGGTCGGCGCGATCATCGGCACTCAGACCGACGATCTGGCGCCATCGCGGCGGCTTTATTCGGGCGGCGGCGGGTCGGTGCGCGGCTATGGCTATCAGGAATTGGGACCGAAGGACCCCAGCAACAATCCGATCGGCGGCCGCGATCAGGTCGAATTCGCGGTCGAGGCGCGCTACCGTTTCGGCAATTACGGCATCGTGCCGTTCGTCGATGCCGGGCGCGTCGGCGAAAGTTCGACTCCCAGCCTGAGCGGGTTGCGCTATGGCGCGGGAATCGGCGGCCGCTACTACACAAACTTCGGGCCGCTGCGCATCGACATCGCGACGCCGATCAAGCGCCAGCCCGGCGAAGGCAAGATCGCGCTGTACATCGGCATCGGGCAAGCGTTCTGATGGCCGACGAGGCCCCGGTTCAGCCGAATCTGGCGCTCAAAATCCTGCGCTGGATCGGCATCGCCATTCTGGTGCTGGTGTTGCTGGTTGCCACGATCCTGCTCGGGCTGAACACCCAATTCGGCCACCGCTATCTCGTCAGCCGGATTGCCGGCTTCACCACCGAATCGGGGATAAGTATCCATCCTGGCCGGATCGAGGGATCGATCTATGGCCGCATGACGATCCTGGACTTGGAGGTCGATGATCCGAAAGGCGTCTTCCTGACCATCCCGCGGCTCGATGTCAATTGGCGGCCGTTCGCTTATGTCAACAAGCTGATCGACGTGCGCTCGGCGCTGGCTGCCGAGGCGACGCTCCTGCGCTCGCCCGCGCTGAAGGCGACGCCGCCGGATGAGCCTTTGTTGCCCGATATCGACCTGGCGCTGGGCCAGTTACAGGTCGATCGCTTCACGATCCTGCCGGCGGTGGACGGCAAGCGGCATGTGCTCGGCATCATCGGCAGCGCAACCCTGGCGCAAGGTCGCGCGCAGATCGACGCCTCGGCCCGCGCGGTGGCGGCGCCCGGCCTGGCGGGCGGCGACAGCTTCCGGCTCAAGCTCGATGCGGTGCCGAAGGAGAACCGCCTGCTGGTCGATCTCAAGCTCGATGCGCCCAAAGGCGGGCTGGTCGACAGCTACACCGCGCTGGGCAAGCATGTGACGCTCAGCCTCGATGGGCATGGCGACTGGGCGAACTGGCACGGCGCGCTGACCGCCGCCGCCGATAAAGCGCCGCTGCTCGACATGGCGTTGACCGGCGCAAACGGACATTTTCAAGTCAAGGGCCGCGCGTTGCCCAATGCGGTGCTGGCGGCAGGCCCGGCGACGCGGCTGACCGCTCCGGCGATTGCGATCGACGGAGATGCGGTGCTCGGCCAACGCCGCGCCGACGTGACCCTGAACGCCCATTCGGCGGCGCTGGCGATCCAGGCGCAGGGTCTGATCGATCTGGCGAACAACCGCTTCGGCGGCTTTCGGATCGGCGCACAATTGCTGACGCCGGGCACGATCGCGCCGGCCGCCAGCGGCCGCGATGTGCGGCTCGACGCGGTGCTGGATGGGCCATTCGCGATGCCGACGATCGACTACCGGTTAAGCGCCGCGGCGCTGGGCTTCAACACTATGGGCATCGAGGGATTGCTCGCGCAGGGCCGTGCGACGATCGATGCCACGCATATCGCGATCCCGGTCGCTGCAACTGCACGCCGGGTGTCGGGGCTGAATGCGGCGGTCGGCGGCCTCCTCACCAATCTTTCCGCCAATGGCCAGTTGGCTTATTCTAACGGGAAGCTGATTACCGATAATCTGCGCCTGCGCTCCGATCGCATCGATGCGACGGTCATCGCCATCGCCGACTTTGCCCATGGCCATTACACCGGCGCGCTCAAAGGCCGGGTGAACGATTACGAGGTCGCTGGTCTGGGTCGCGTCCAGTTGCAGGCCGATGCCCATCTGGTGCCGGGCCGCAACGGCGGCTTCGGCATCGCCGGCTGGGTGCGCGCGCAGACCAGCCGGCTCGACAATGCCTCGGTACGCAATTTCCTCGGCGGCAATGCGCTGCTGACCGCAAATGTCGCCTATTCGCCCGACAGCGTGGCGAGCGTGTTCGACCTGCGGGTGATCGCGCCGAGCTTCCGGCTGGTCGGCGGCCAGGGCAGCTACAGCGCGAACGGCCGCATCGCCTTCCGCGCGACCGGCAACAGCACGCAATATGGGCCGATCGCACTGACCGCGAGCGGCACCGTGGCCCGGCCGGTGGTCCATCTGCATGCCGATCGCCCGAACGTCGGCATTCAGTTGAGCAATGTCGATGCCGATCTGGTCGGCAGCGGCGGGGGCTATGACGTGCGCGCCAAAGGCGGCTCGCCTTACGGGCCGTTCGCCGGGGATGTCGTGATCGCCACCGCACCGCTGCGGCTGAACATCAAATCGGCGCAATTTGCCGGGGTGAAATTTGCCGGCGCGCTGGTCGAAACCGCGGCAGGGCCGTTCGCCGGCCGGCTGACGTTGGTTGGCTCGGGGCTCAATGGCCAGATCCAGCTTGGCGCGGCGGGTAAGATCCAGCGCGCAGATTTCGATGTCAACGCCAGCGCCGCCCGACTGGGCACACCGCCGATCGCCACCATCGGTGCAGGCAAGATTCAGGGCAGCATGCTGCTTTACCCGGGCGCGCCGTCGATCACCGCCGATGCCAAGCTCACCGATGTCCGGCAGGGGACGCTGATCCTGACCTCGGCGCAGGCGCGCATCCGCTACCAGAATGGCCGCGGCACCGTTGCGCTGGTGACCGCCGGGCACAGCAGCGTGCCGTTCAGCCTGGCCGCGCAGGCCGCGCTCGATCCGCGCCAGATTCTGGCCAATGCCCGCGGCAGCGCCAATGGCGTCGCCTTCAACCTGGCCGGTCCGACCAGGATCATGAAATCGGGCAACGACTGGGTGTTGGGCGGTGCGACGATCCTGTTGCCCCAAGGCCAGGTGGCGCTGTCCGGCCGTTACGGCGCGCATTCGTCCGTGCAGGCGCGGCTGATCAATGTCGATCTGTCGATCGTGCAGGCAGCAATGCCCGGGCTGGGACTCGGCGGCAAGGCCAGCGGCACCATCGATTTCGCGCTGGCGCCGGGCAACGCCATCCCGGTCTCACATTCGCGCCTCGACATCGCCGGGCTGACCCGCACCGGCGCGCTGGTTGTATCCGATCCGCTGGACGTATCGCTGCTGGCGACGACGGGGCAGGGCGGGGCCAACGTCGATGCGCTGATCCGCCGCGCGGGCGCGACGGTCGGCCGCGCGCAGCTACGGCTAGCCGCCGGCGGTGGCGGCGCATGGACCGACCGGCTGATGCATGCGTCGCTGTCCGGCGGTATCCGCTATTCCGGGCCGGCCGAACTGCTGTGGACGCTGACCGGAATTGCCGGCCAGGAAGTCACCGGGCCGATTGCGATCGCCGCCGACTTCGGCGGACGCGCGGACCAGCCGACGATCAACGGCGTGCTGCGCGCAACCCAGCTGCGCTATGAAAACGACAGCTACGGCACGGTCATTTCGAACATTGCCATCGATGGCCGCTTCACGCAATCGCAGCTGAACCTGGCGCAGTTCAGCGGCAAGGCCGGCAGCGGCACGATTGCGGCGCAGGGCTCGCTCAGCCTCGATGCGGCAGCGGGCTATCCGATCAACCTGACCGCGACTTTGGCGAATGCACGGCTGGCGAAAAGCGATGCGCTCGGTGCTACGGTTTCGGGGCAGGTCGCGGTCACCAACAGCAAGGCGGCGGGCGGCCTGATCAAGGGCGATCTGATGATGAGCGAGGTGCGCTACGCGATCATTCGCCAGGGCGCGGCCGAAGTGCCTGAGCTGACGGGCGTTCACCGCAAGGGCCAGCCGCTGGTACCGGTCGCCGCTGCCGAAGGCCCCGCGCCGTCGCGGTGGAAGCTCGACCTGCATATTCACGCGCCCGGCCGGATCTTCGTATCGGGCATGGGGCTGGAGGCCGAATGGTCGACCGACATGCGCGTCGGCGGCACCGCCGGCGCGCCCAGCGTGGTCGGCGATCTCGATGTCGTGCGCGGCACTTACAGCTTTGCCGGCAAGACGTTGGAACTCGACGACAGCAGCCGGGTGACGTTCAACGGGCCGCTGCTCGATCCCCAGCTCAACATCATCGCCTCGACCACCGTCAACGCGGTCACCGCTACCATCACCATTTCCGGCCATGCACAACTGCCGCAGATCGCCCTGACCTCGACCCCGACACTGCCGCAGGATGAGATCCTGTCGCAATTGCTGTTCGGCAGTTCGGTCACCTCGCTGTCGCCGACCGAAGCCATCCAGCTGGCCGCGGCACTGAATTCGCTCCGCGGATCGGGCGGCGGCTTCAGCCCGCTCGGCAAGCTGCGCTCGGTCGCCGGTTTCGACCGGTTGCGCATTCTCGGCGCCAATGCCCAGACCGGGCAAGGCACCAGCCTGGCTGCGGGCAAATACATCGCCCGCAACGTCTATGTCGAAGTGATCACCGACACGCGCGGCTTCACTGCGACCCAGCTGGAAATCGCGCTGTCCAAGGCGCTGAGCATCCTCAGTTCGACGGGAACCTTCGGCGGATCGAATGCCAGCCTGCGCTATCGCCGGGATCATTGAGTTCAGGTAAATCTGCCCCATCCTTTCCCGCTGGGGGAGGATCAAGGTAATCGGCAGCAGCGGATCATGTTCCACATCACCATAGCCATCGGGCGGTTCTTCGAGATCCTGCTGTTCGACATCGTCAAGTCGATCGCCGGATTGATTGCGCTGGGCGTAATCGTGGCGCTGGGCTGCATCGGCGTGGTCGTCGGCTGGCGCAGGCTTGGCCGTAAGACCATCAAGTAACATGAGCAAGATTGCGCCACGGTGTCCCCCTCCCGCTTGCGGGAGGGGTTAGGGGTGGGCAGGTCTTGACGCTGCCGTTGCGGAAAAA
>CAXTOI010000144.1:0-5099 GCA_964245645.1 uncultured Novosphingobium sp.
GCCCAGGGGAACCCGATCCACCGATACCAACGACAGCCCGGCCCGCTGCGCCTGCTGCTCGATGATCGACTGGGTCGGCAGCAACCCGCCGGGGAAGATATAGTGCTGGATGAAGTCGCTGCCGCTGCGATAGGCGGCAAACCGGTCCTCGCGCATGGTGATCACTTGCAGCACCGCCGTGCCGCCGACGGCCAGGCAGCTGCGCAAACGGTCGAAATAGATCGGCCACCACGCTTCGCCCACCGCTTCCAGCATTTCGATCGAGACGATGCGGTCAAAATTTTCGGCAACGTCGCGGTAGTCCTGCAGGCGCAGATCGACGTTGACCAGCCCCGCCTCGATGCAGCGCGACCGCCCCTCCGACAATTGCTCGCGCGACAGGGTTATCCCCGTCACGCTGGCGCAGTGCGGCGCCAGATGCGCTGCCAGCGCGCCCCAGCCGCAGCCGATCTCCAGCACCCGCTCACTGCCGCCCAAATCGAGCAACTGGCCGATCTTATGGAGCCTGGCAGCCTGTGCCTGCTCGAGCGCTTGCCCCGGCGCGACGCTGCACGCCGACGAGTAGGTCATGCTGTCGTCGAGCCACAGCCGGTAGAAGTCATTGCCGAGATCATAGTGAAAAGCGATGTTGCGGCGGCTGCCCTTGCGCGAATTGCCGCGCAGCATATGGCGCAGGCGATTGGCCAGCCGCACCGGCGCAAAGCCGTCCATGGTCCGCTGCAGCGCGGTGACATTGTCCGCGAACAGCCCGATCAGCGCGACGAGGTCGGGCGTGGTCCAATCGCCGGCGATGAAGCCTTCGGCAAAACCCAGATCGCCGCCGGTCACGATCCGCTTCAATGCCCGCATATTGCCCAAGGAAATCGTCGCGACGAACCCCGGCTCATCTCCCGCATGCTCGATCCGCGTGCCGCTCGGCATGACGATCGTCAATCGACCCTTGCGGACGGCGCGCAAGGCACTGCGGATCACTCGACCACGCAGGCTGAACCGCGGGCGCAACGAGGCTGCAGGGGAACCGTCACGGTCCAGATCAAGATACATGCGCGGGCCTTTCCTTTCTATATCGTCGTGATCGCCGCGGCGGGCGGCGGGGGGCGGCGCTTTAGCGGCACCCGCTTCAGCCACAGCTTGAGCGCTTCCCAGCCGATCCCGCCGACAACCTTCAACGTGACCAGCGGCATGGCGAAGAATATGCGCAGCAACGCCGCATCGCTCAGTTCATGGCGGCGCGCGGTCAGCACCGCGGTGATCATCGTGCCCGCCGCATCCGATCCGGCAATGGCGATGCCCAGCGGCGGCGTGGGCGCGGCGACGGGCGGCACCACGCGAAAGGCGTAGTCCATGTCCATGCCCATGAACGGCGAGACGTGAAAGCGCTTGGCCACGGTCTGGCGGATCGCCGGGCCCGCGCCCGGCTCGACCGGCAGCAGATAGGAATGGCGCTGGCCAAAGGTGTTGTTGACTTCGTACAGCGTGGCGGCGAGTTCGCCATTGCGGCGATAGCAGAAATATACGCTGATCGGGTTGAAGGCGAAGCCCAGCACGCGCGGCATCGTCAGCAGGCGGATCGCGCCGCCGTCGATTGCCAGCCCGGCAGCATCCAGATGCCGCTCGACCTGCGTGCGCAGCGGTTCGGCAGTACCATTGCCATGATCGCCGTCGTCGAACGAAAACAGATTGCGCCCAACCCGCGAAAACAGCCGCAGTCGCAACGACAGCGCATCGATTTCATCGAGATCGAGCAACAGCATGTACAAGCGATAAGTCAGCCGGTGCCGGCGCGGTCGCAACCGCTGATGCATGACGTGCCCGACATAAAGCGCGCTCTGGGCGATTATGCGGACTCCAGAGTGGAAACCATCGTGACCGGCGCGGCAGGCGAATCATGCCGATGGATCCGCCCGGACGGTTCCGCAACCGTCCAGGGCCGTGCCACCCCGCCCAGTTGCTCGGCCACCGCCAGCCCGGCCTGCAAGCCATCCTCGTGAAAGCCCGCACCGAAATAGGCGCCACAGAACCAGACGCCGCCCCGGCCCTGCAGCGACCACAACTGGCGCTGCGCCTCCAGTGCGGCGCCGTTGAATACCGGATGGGTATAGTCGCCGCGCCAATGCACGGTCTCTGGCGCAGGCTCGCGGATCGGATTGAGCGTGACGAACAGCGGCACCTCGTCGGGCAGGCGCTGCAGCCGGTTCATCCAATAGGTGACCGACAGCCGATCGGGCGCGGCGCTGTGCGCGGTGTAATTCCAGGCCGACCACACCCGGCGGCGCTGCGGCATCAACTGCTCGTCGCTGTGCAGCACCGCGCGATTGAGACAATAGTCGAAGGCGCCGAGCAACTCGGTTTCGCGGGCATCGGCATCGTCGAGCATGGCCAGGGCCTGGTCGGCGTGAGTCGCGATGACGACATGGTCGAAATGCGAGGTTCCACCGGCAGTGACGATGTCGACCCCGCCGGCCCGCCGCGAAATGCGGTGAACCGGGGTGTCGGTGCGGATATTCGCCAAGCCCTTCGTCAGACGGGCGACATATTCGCGCGACCCGCCTTTGACCGTGTGCCACAATGGCCGATCGCCGGCTTTGAGCAGATTGTGATTCTGGCAGAAGCGGATGAACGAAGCGGCCGGATAATCGCGGATCTCGGCCGATGGGGTCGACCAGATGGCCGCCGCCATCGGATAAAGATGGTCATCGCGAAATGCCGCACCATAGCCGCCGCGATCGAGATATTCATGCAGGCTCTCGTTACCGAGGCCAGGCAGGTCGCGCGGCGCTTCACGGTAAAAGCGCAGCAGATCGCGCATCATCGACCAGAACCGCGGGCGCAGAAGGTTGCGCTTCTGCGCCAGCAATCCGCCAAGATCGGTCCCCGAATATTCCAGCCGGCCGCCATCGAGCGACACGCCGAGGGTCATCGCCGTGGTGTGGGTTTCGACATCGAGATGGCGAAACAGCGCGGTGAGGTTGGGATAGGTCGCTTCGTTCAGGACGATGAACCCCGTATCGACCGGCGTTCCTGCAACCTCTACCGTATGACTATGCCCGCCGATGCGCTGATCCGCCTCGAACAGCGTGACCCGGTGGCGCTGCGCCAGCAACCATGCCGCGGAAAGGCCCGAGATGCCGCTACCGACGACAGCAATGCGCAAGCCGCCGTCAGGAACACCGAACCTGGGTTGCTGGTCCAGAAACATGCGATTGAATTCCCCGTATGCAGCGATTTATACGCCGTATTGGCCGTCTGGCTATAAATACGTGCGCTGCGATCATTTGGATTTCCCAGCCATGTGGGTACACGAAATGCGGGACACGCCAATTGCACGATTACCTGCCAATTGGGATCTTTGTCCTAGCCTTTCGCCAGCCTGGACAATCCAATTGATCCTGTTTCGCGTATCTACTGCGATGTCCATCTTTATCCTGCTGTTGTTAGCTGCCGCGTTCCTTTCCGTAGCGATGGCCGCGGCGTGGCTGGTTGCGCGAAGGCCGGGTCAATCGGGCTGGACCGACGTGTTCTGGACCTTTGCCACCGGTGCGGCGGGGGTGCTGGTCGCGACGGCGCCCGTCGGCGACGCGCATGATCGATCGGGCTTCGCAGCACGGCAGGTGCTTGTCGCGATACTGGCGGCCACCTGGGCGCTGCGGCTGGGGCTGCACATCGCCGCGCGCACCCGGCATCACGGCGACGACCCGCGCTATGCCGCGCTGCGCGAGGAATGGGGGCCGCGCTTCCCCGTGCGACTGTTTCTGTTCCTGCAGGTGCAGGCTGTCGCCGCGCTGATGCTGGTCGTCTCCATCCTGTTTGCAGCGCATAACCCCGCGCCCGGGCTCGGCTGGGGCGATGCCCTGGGGGTCATCCTCCTGGCCGTCGCCATTGTCGGCGAAGGCGTGGCCGACCGGCAGTTGAGCCGCTTTCGCAGCAATCCAGCCAATCGCGGCCGTGTTTGCGATCAGGGGTTGTGGGGCGTATCCCGCCATCCCAATTATTTTTTCGAGTGGCTGTGCTGGACTGCTTATGCGGTGATCGCGCTGGCGCCGGCGGCGCATCCGGCAAGTGCGTGGCTGGCGCTGATCGGGCCGCTGTTCATGTATTATCTGCTGGTCCATGTGTCGGGCGTGCCGCCGCTGGAAGAGCATATGCTGAAATCGCGCGGCCCGGAATTCCAGGCTTACCAGGCCCGCGTTCCGGCGTTCTGGCCCATCCCGCAGTTCATCACAGGAGCCCGACCATGAGTTTGCTGGAAACCGCTATCCGAGCAGTCGAGAGCACGCCATTGCCGGATTCGATCACCCGGTTCGGGGTCGAGTTCCTGGTCGGCCGCACCCGGCGCAAGCTGGCGCATGAACCATCGCGCGAAGCACAATTCGCTCGCACCATGAGCCAGCATCCCATTGCCGAGCACACCGATCTTGCCAACACCCAGCATTACGAACTGCCGCCGGAGTTCTTCGCGCTGACCCTGGGCCCGTGCCGCAAGTACAGCTCCTGCCTGTACCCCACCGGGCGCGAGACGTTAGCGCAGGCCGAGCAACTGGCTTTGGCCGAAACCGTCAGCCACGCCGGGCTGGTCGATGGGCAGACGATCCTGGAGCTGGGCTGCGGCTGGGGTTCGCTGACGCTGTTCATGGCCGACCAATTCCCGGCCGCACGGATCGTCGCGGTGTCGAATTCGGCGCCGCAGCGCGAATATATCGAGGCGCAACTGGCGCTCGCCGGACGCAGCAACGTGACCGTCATCACCGCCGACATGAACGATTTCACCCCGGCAATGCAGTTCGATCGCATCGTTTCGGTGGAAATGTTCGAACACATTGCCAATTGGCAGACGCTGCTGGAACGCGTGCGCGGCTGGCTGGAACCCGATGGCCGCTTGTTCCTCCATGTCTTCACCCATCGCAGCCAGCCCTACCGCTTCGACGTCAACGATCCGGCCGACTGGATCGCGCAACATTTCTTCACCGGCGGGATCATGCCCAGCCACGGACTGGTGGCGCAATTTCCGGAAAGCTTTGCCGTGGAGGACGAATGGCGCTGGAGCGGGCTTCATTATCAGCGCACTGCAAACGACTGGCTGGCCCGGTTCGATGCCAACC
>CAXTOI010000144.1:5109-7432 GCA_964245645.1 uncultured Novosphingobium sp.
GAGGCCAACCACGCCGCGATCACCCGCATGCTGACCAACGTCTACGGCGCCGACGCGCGGCTGTGGCGCCGACGCTGGCGGTTGTTCTATCTCGCCACCGCCGGGCTGTTCGGCCATGCCAATGGCGAGGAATGGGGTGTCAGCCATTATCTGCTGCGCCCTACGAGGGCTTTTCCGGACCGGTGATATCAATAGCCCCAAGTCACCGCTGACGCGGCGCAAAGCTGCGGCATTCCGCGCGTCAGGCCACGGCGCCGATCTGCGCGCTGCTCTGGCCCATTCACAGCGCCGGTCAGGATCGAGCGACTTGCGCAAACGGCAAATGGCAGGCAACGCCCGGAGCAGCGTGGCACGGCCGATCATGCCGAAGTGCTGCCGCGGCGTTCGCGCGCTGGCGGCGAACTTCGGCGGAAAATAGCTGCTGACCGCGGGGGAGAACGCGTTTGGCCAGGATCATTGCCGTTCACAGCATGAAAGGCGGGGTCGGCAAATCGACCGCGGCGGTCAATCTCGCCTGGTGTTCGGCCGGGGCGTCGGCGCGGCGCACCTTGTTGTGGGATATCGACGCGCAGGGGGCCGCGTCCTTTCTGTTCGGCCGCGATGCCGGCAACGCCCAGGCGAAGCGCATCTTCGCGCGCGAAGTCACTCCCGCCAGCATGATCGAGCCGACCGCATGGCCCCGGCTCGACCTGCTTGCCGCCGACTTGTCGCTGCGCCAGCTGGCCGAGGATCTGGCCGGCGCCGAAAAGCCCAAACGCCTGCGCAAGCTGCTGCAGACGCTGGGGCAGGCCTATGACCGCATCATCCTCGATTGTCCGCCGGGCCTGGGCGAGATCGGCGATCAGTTGTTTCGCGCCGCCGACCTGATCGTCGCCCCGGTGCCGCCCACCCCGCTGGCGATGCGCGCGCTCGAGCAGATGGCGGATCACCTCGCCACGCGCCATGGCGGCAAACCCGCGCTGCTGCCCGTGTTCTCGATGGTCGACAAGCGCAAGACACTGCACCGCGAAACCCTAGCCGCCCATCCCGATTGGCCGACGATCCCGCTGGCCAGCGTCGTCGAGCAGATGGCGGTAAAGCGCGCGCCGCTGGCGGACTTCGCGCCGCGCAGCCCGGCGGCAAAGGGCTTCGCCGAGGTGTGGATCCAAGTGGAGCGGCGGCTGGAGAAATTATGAAGCGACCGAGCTTGTTGAAGGCTGCTTCTCTCCGTGCTTTGAGTGCAATTTTACGGAGAAAGGCGGCCCTTCGATAAGCTCAGGGTGGTATCTTGGAAAGACTCTAGGCCGGTACGGGACTGGCATGCGGCGGCGTGGTCAGGTTCGCGATCAGCGTGCCTGCCTCGCCGCGGCGCAGCCGATCCAGGTGGATTTGTATCGGACGGTCGCTTGGGCAATCCTGCGCCAGGGCTTCGAACAGATCCAGCGCGCGGCGATCGCCGGCGGCCATGGCGTCGAACGCGGCCAGATACGCCGCAACGAAAGCCGGTTCGAGGTTGCTGGCGTCGAGCGGCTCGAACAATGCGATAGCTATCGACTTGCCCCGCAGAATGACCTCTCCCAATGGCCGGAACGCGGTTTCGGCACATTGCGCCACGGTATCCCCGCTGACGCAGATGCGGGTGCCGAAGGCTTTGTTGATGCCCTCGATCCGTGACGCGGCGTTGACCGCGTCGCCCATCGCGCCATATTCCTTACGCGAGTACGAGCCGTAATTGCCCACCTCGGCTTCACCGGTGTGCAGCCCGGCGCGGGTAAGGCCGAAGGGGATGCCCAGTGCGCGCTGCTCATCGCCGAAGCTGCGCGCGTAACGGTCGATCTCGATCGCGCAGCGCAGCGCGCGCGACGCATGGTCGGGCAGATCGGTGGGGGCGTTGAAAATCGACAGCGAACCATCGCCCATGAACTTCAGCACCGTGCCCTGATGATCGAACACCACTTGGCACAGGCCGGTGAAATAGGCGTTCAACAGCGTGCCCAGCTTCTGCGCCCCCAATTGCTCCGACAGCTTGGTGAAGTCGGCGATGTCGGTGAACATGATCGTCAATTCGCGCCGCTGGCCCTGCAACGACAGCCGCTCCGGCGTCTGGATCAATTCCCTGACCACTGCCTCGGGAACATATTGCGAGAACGACTTGCGGATGAATTCGCGCTGCCGCCGCGCCCGCTGGCCATTCAGGCTCTCGGTGATCCATGAGGTGATCAGCAGCGCCAGGCTGGGCGGCAATACCTCGACGATGATGCGGGTATTATGGAACAGCACGAAGGCGAACACCCAGTAGGCGCCGATGACGACCGCGTCGAACAGCGCCAGGAATGCCGAGGGC
>CAXTOI010000144.1:7442-8277 GCA_964245645.1 uncultured Novosphingobium sp.
CTGCTCGACCAGTCCGCTTGCCACGCCGAGCAGCGCCATGATCAGGGTAATCGCCAGATTGACCCCCAGGCTGGCGCGGTCAGGCGGGCGGCGTTCGAGCAATTGCGCCAGCGAGTGGGCCTGGATCACCACCCCGGGCAGCACGCCTTTGGCCCCTTCAAAGGCTGCCGCAAAGGGGGTGCGGTGCCGGTCGGTGATGCTGAAGTTCGAGCCGATCAGCACCACCTTGTCATGGAAGAATTCGGGATTGAGCAGCGGCACCAGTTGCGCCGGATAAATGCGGAAGGGATCGGAATCGGCATCCGGCCGACCGCGCCAGGCGATCTCGATCAGGCCGGGCGGCGGCTTCACGCCCAGCTTTTCTGCCAGCCGGCGCGCAAAGCTGGGTATCAGGCCGCCGTCGGCACCGCGCCCGCCGGGCATGATGTAGCGCGCGGTGTCGAACGGATCTTCCGCCAGATTGGCCATGCCGCGGATTGCCGGCGGCACGAACCGGTTCTCATAGGCCAGCCGCTCGGGGTTTTCGATATCGGTGTTGTTGATGTAGCTGACCACCAGCGGCATTTTGATGGTATCGAACAGCGCCTTCAGCGCGGCATCGTTGGCCGGCTCGGACGGTCGGTCGAACAGGATGTCCACGCCGATCGCCCGAGGGCTTCTGGCCGCGATCCACTCGATCAGCTGCTTGAGCCAGGCCCGGTTGATCGGCGAGGTGTAAGGCATGCTGTCGAGCGTCGAATCGTCGATCGAGACGATGACGATATCGGGCTGCTGCGGCTCGACCGGCGTGTAGATCGCGCGCTCGACATCCTCGATGAAAAACTCGGTGCGCAGC
>CAXTOI010000145.1:0-8229 GCA_964245645.1 uncultured Novosphingobium sp.
GTTAAGCGGAAACAGGATTGGATAATTAAACGGGATTGGGAGCATTAGTAAATTCAGACCTAGCGACACCGCTAGTTGAGGTATACTCAGAGCCTCGGATTGATGAAATTTTATCTGGGCGATTGATTTACCGAAACCGATCATCAAACCCAAGAAGAAAATGGGATACAGGCGGATCACGCGCATTTTCAAAAAACGTGTTACGGAAACACTGGTTTTTATTTTTGTATCGTAAGAAGATGCAATAACCAGACCGCTTAGCGCAAAGAAAAAGTCAACCGCCAGGTAGCCACCGCTCACCAAGCCCGGAACCCCGTAAAACCATGCCAGATGATAGGCCAGCACTGCCAACGCAGCCAACCCCCGCATGGCGTCCAGTTGATAGATGCGTTTTGTCATGAACAAGTTGACCGATCTATCGAGGGATCATTATTTTTTAAAATCACCTTTATATGATCTGCAAGGCGGATTGATAGCGCCACTATTGTGAGCGTAGGATTTGCATGACCGCCGGTTGGAAATACCGAGGCGCCGGCAATATAAAGGTTCTCAATACCGTGTATGCGGCAGTTCGCATCGACAACGCCATCTTTGGGCGAGTTCGCCATCCGCGTAGTGCCAATGAAGTGGTAGTTTCCAGCCAGATCATGCTCTGTCAGTGGATCATCGTTGGTCAGCCAAGGCTTCATTTCCAAACGACCAAGGTCCATCTGTCGAAATTCTGCGTCTAATGCTTCAGCGAAGAAGTGGGCCGTTTTTCGTTCGATCGGCGAGATACGCCAGTCCGCGCGAGCCAACCTGTTCCCAAACCGATCTCTACGCTGGGACAATACGATACGACTTTCGCGGATTGGCGCCTGCTCGAGGTCGAGATCGACACTGATATTGCACGATGGATGATAGGGCTCGCGGCCGAGACAATAGCGCCGAACAACATTGATTGCGATCGAAGGCGCGCCTCGCACCAGTAACGCGATATCTCGCCAAGCGCCGCTGTGAAGCTTGCGCCGCTTGAGCGCATAAGCCAAGCGCCGACCCGCCTTCCACGCCGAGCCCTCGTCGGCCTCGTAGATCATGGCAGCGCTGGCATTGACCAACTGATATTTTTGCTGGGCATCTTCCGACAGCGCAAAGCCGATCTCATACTGGACCGGAACGCGTCGCGGTCGCAGATAGTTGTTGAAGCTTCGCTGCATCCGGCGTGCTTGTCGGTGAGTTGCAGCAATATGCCCGATACTACCGCGCGGATGCTGGTTGAGAAACCGGCCGACATTATCGTTCGAGTTGGCACGATCGCGCAGCGACTGCGGCGCATTTAACAGCAGCCGAGCATTTTCGGTGCCGCCGCAGCATAACACGAAGGCTTTCGCACGAACTACAGATTCGTTGCCGTCCAATGTCGAAACGGTAATCGAAGTTACCTTTTCGCCATCGACGCTCATTTGAAAAGCGGTCAAATTGGCATTCAAGACAACGCGGGTCGTCGAGCTGGCGACGAGCATGGTTCGATAAGCTCGACCATAATCAAAAGCTGTGCGATAGCCCAAACGTAATCGCGTGCGCAGTGTTGCGCTCAGGTCAGGCGAAGCAACACGCCATACCATCCGCTGTAGTTTCCCGCTTGTAAAAGGATAAGGGGCGGCGCGTAGCGCTCGGCAGGCCTTATCGTCGTCGATCCATGTGCCGGAGAAATTGGAGATCGTTTTTGCCCGCTCGTAGAATGGCAGAAAATCTGCGTAGCTGAACGGCCATCCCGAATTGGGAACCCAGTCACGCTGCTCGAAATCGAGCGGATCGAGCATGGCACAGCGTCCACCCCAGCGGGTCGCAGAACCACCGAAGGTCCGGTGGCGACCATCCAGCATCCGCACAAGGTGACCGATGGTGTCGCCATCGTAGAGGGCATGCGTTTCGGCATCTTCGTTCAATCCGCCGGATTCCACTATGCAGACGGAAAGCCCGCTGCCGAGCAACTCTCTTGCTATCGTTATTCCCGCTGGGCCGGCACCGACGATACACAGGTCCGCTTCGAACTCCTGGGCGGCAGGGAGCGCCGCAAGGTCCTGCATCTTCAACCCGCTGTCGCCTTCGCCGCCAGCAAAGAGTCATCACGCTGGCTCATCGTTTTGTCTTTGCCGACCGCCTCGCGCACGCCGTCGTCCACCCCGGTCATAGCTACAAAGCCCAAGGCCTGCGCCCGATCAGTAGTGAACCGGACACGCGTGGCGTAACGATCGTAGGCATCGTCTAGCGGTCCCGGTAGGAAGGGTGCCCGAAGTGCGCTCACCGGCATTTTACCAGTCAATCGGCGAAGTGCCCGCCGCAAGGAACGGCGACGATCCCAAGCCGGACGCTCCGTGATGCGTGGAGGCAGCAAATCCCGACCAGACGCAGCGACCAGCATCCTGAAATAAGCGTTGAAGCTCGGGACCGCATCTCCAACGATGTTACATACGCTGAATTCAGGGATATCGGCGCTAGCCAAATGCACACAAAATGCAGCCAGGTCGTCTACATGGATCAAATTGGCGTCGCCTTCGCCCATCTCCCCCAGGTCGCAGAGCTGGTCGAGACGTGGTCCACCGATAAAGTGATCCACCCACTCGGCACCGCCGCGACCATACACCAGGCCCGGACGAAGGATCACGATCCTCAGGTCGCTGCTGGCAGCTTCTTGCAGTATCCGTTCGGTTGCCATCTTCTCCTGGCCATACGCTCCGACTGGTGCCTGTGGCAGCAAGTCCTCCCCAATCAGCCCGCTAGCCGTGCCGTAGACTGCTATGGAACTTTGGTGGATTAGTCGCGATACACCGGCAGATGAGGCAGCGCCTGCCAGATTGCGTGCAGCGGCGCTGGCGTTTTCCTTCCCACTGGGTGATCGGGCGCAGTTCACCACCGCATCCACGCCAACCATGGCTGCCCGAAGCGTATCTGGCTCCATCAGATTGCAATGCACACTTGCAAACTCCGGGGGCTGCCATCTGGGACGATTATACCCGGCAACTACAGCGCCAGGATATGCAGCCGAAACCCTTGTGATCACCCGCGATCCGATGAAACCACCGGCTCCAATAATCAGAATTCTCCGCTCAGACATGATCGTCAGCACCGCTAGGCCAGACACACCTTGCAACCCGCCCTTTTGTCACAGAAATACGCACCCCTATCGATTTGCCGAGATCGCCCTTCAAACCAAGCTATTTCGGCAATGTCCGCCTTGAGAATTTCAGCCGTTTGCCTATGGGAGAATACATACTCCTTTGTGCATTGCAACATGTCGTCACAGCGGCGGCCTGACTCTGTCACTGAATCCCGTATCCGGCCGAAGTCAGAGGGATTTCTCCTCCAACTGGGCTCTAAAATCTGCAGCAGCAACTCTAACGACGCGGTGAGCGAATTCCGTATCCGCGCAAACTGGCGATAAGCGCAATAACCTTGGAAATCGCCGCCAGCAAGCGCGGCGACGCATCATCAGCGCGCGATTTGTCGGTCCAATCGTAGCGCAATTCAGCCAGCCAGTGGCGCGGATCGTTGGAGACCAGGTAATGCCCGAGGTTCTTTCTGGCTGCAGCGGAGCCCAGGTCTTCAAGCTCGATGCCGTTCTCTGCTCCGACGAGGCTGTGCCAGGCCACGCGGGTGATCCAGCGAAACCGGCGGCGATTGCGAAACATCAGCGCAACGTCCTCGGGAAGCGGGGTGCCGAACAGCTTTGCCGAGATCATCAGCCCCGGTCCCACCAGTCGCAGGATCTTTCGTTCGCGCGCCATGGCGATCAGCAGATTGGCTCGATCAGGCCCTTGCTGCAACAATGCAGCCAGATCGGCGACCCATTTGAGCCGCGCCCAGCCATGTTCGCCACCATGGGCGCAGTGGAACAGCAGCGCCAGATCGGCAGGCAATATCGGCAGCGAGGCACCGCCAAAAACCATGTGCGCCGGTGCCAGGTTGGCCGGCAGCGGCAACAGCCACTTGTTCTGGAACAGACGCCAGTGCAGTTCGACCACCACGCCGGTTTCCGGTTGCGTGAAGATGAAGTCCTTGTTGCGCGCCAGAAACCGGCGCATTTCCCGGGCAGATGCCGCGGCGTCGGGCGCAGACCGCACGAAACCGGCCCTTTCCAGCACCCGTAACGCTTGCAAGGCCTTGCCGGGCGAAATCAACAAATCGATATCATTGCTGAAGCGAACACCGAGCCGCCCGTAAGCCTCGATTGCGGTGGCGAGACCCTTCAGCACCCGCACCTCGATCGCATCGTCCTGCAGCAGGTCGACAAGCTGCCTGGTCTGGCGGAACAGCAGCAGTTCCTTGGCCGCATCCTCCCTGGCCCAGCTGGAAATCACCTCCTGCGCCGGAGATCCCATCACCACGCCGGCGGCGCGAGTGGTGGCCGCAACCAGCCCGGCAACGCGGTGGCGCGCGACGATTTCCGTGACGCGCGGCCAATCCGCTACCCGGCTTGCACAATCGCGCAGAACTTCGTGCT
Organism: uncultured Novosphingobium sp.; assembly: GCA_964245645.1. Lineage (GTDB taxonomy): Bacteria > Pseudomonadota > Alphaproteobacteria > Sphingomonadales > Sphingomonadaceae > Novosphingobium. The sequence goes on from CAXTOI010000145.1 coordinate 4,484, forward strand.
CGACTGGCCCATTCGGCCATTTGCAGGCGGCAATGACAAAGGCAAACTCGGCGGTTTCGATCGCGGGAAGATCGGTTTCTTCCTGCTTCATCGGGTTTCGACTTCGGGAAATTGCGCCAGGATCTTGTAGCGTGGCGCGTAAGATGCTCCGCAGACATCGAGCCCGTCCGCCACGACCCAGACATGCGCATCGATTGCATCCTGATCGTCATATGCGACGCCGTAATACAGGGTAGAGGCAATCCGGCGGCGATCGAGCATACGCTTGGCCGCGACGCCGCGTTCGAAGCACAACGCGCGAAATGGCGACCGCTTGGCGGCTCGATCGATCGCCCAGGTGACCATGCCGATCGATCCTCTTCGACGGTCCGGATCGCCGGCGATGCTCGGCATCGGTCGGCCGGACATCGCGCGCAGGCTCGGCAAGGCCCCGCGGCGAACGCGCCAGCTGGCCAGGACGACTTCATAAAAAGCTTCGAGAAAGATCAGCCATTCCGCTGCTGTCGCTATGCGCGCGCGGACATACCACGGCGGATGCGCGCGCGCGCTCATGGCGCGATCACTTCGCCGCCCTGTTCGACCCCGATTATGCACACCCGCCAGTTCAATTCCGTCAATCACCGTCAGCAGGCGAAAGGCGGCGCCCCGTACACCCCCGATCGAGCATGACCATGCCGTTCACCATGGCAAAACGCAAGCATCGGCAGCGCCGGATGCAGATTCAGCACCCAAAGCGAGCCGCAGTTCGCCGGCTGGTTTCGTTCATGCGGGGATGCCGGCCAGATCTTCGCTGGATAGACGCTGCCCGTCGTCGCTGCCGGCGAGGCGGCGGGCATAGGAATCGAGCAGTCGATCGATCCAGGCTTCCGGGGTCAATGCCACTTGTCGTGTCTGGTTGAATGCCGCCTGGCTCATCGCCAATGCCAGAGCATCGTCGTTGGCCAGGCGCCGGATCGCTGCCGCAAAGCCCGCCTCATTGCGCGGATCGATGGCCATGCCTGCACCGGAGGCGACGATATCGGCGGCAAGGAACGCAGTGCCGGCCGCCAGCACCGGCAAGCCGCTCCACAATGCTTCCGCCGCAACCAGCCCGAACGGTTCGGGATAGCGGCTGGGCATCAGCAACATGCGGCCACCGCGCACGGCGGCCCGGATGGCTTCCGGCGATTGATGGCCCATGAAAATCATCTCCGGGTACCGCGCCTCCAGTTCGGCGCGCAACTGGCCATCGCCGATCAGCCGCAGGGTGATACCTGCGGCGCGACAGGCGGCTGCGGCCAGATCGGGACCTTTGGTCGCCTCCAGCCGGCCGATGAACAAGGCCTCGCGATTGTGCTCGGCGGCAATCCGGGCCGAACTGTACGGCGTCACCGGATTAGGGACCGTTTCGATCGCCGCGTCGGGTATCCCCGCGCGCATCAGGAAAGGGCGCATCGCTTCGTGGATCGCGAGCACCGGCGGGGAATGGCGCCGATCGTAGAGCTTGCCCAGCAAGGCATGGCGCGCCACCCGCCACAGCTTGTGGACCTGGTTGCGCCGGTCGCATGGGGTCGCGATGCACCGCGGCGTCATCGGCACATGCGGGCATACCTCGCCGGTCTTGAGCAGCGCGAAGCTACCGTTCGGGCAAGCGAGGAAGAAATCATGCGCGGACAGGACAAGGCGATCGCGCACGCCTGCCAGCGCCGAAAACACCGCAGGAGACAGGATCTGCGCCCATCCATGCAGATGATAAACCGTCGCTGGCGTATCGTGCGCGTCGATCCACTCCTTCACCATCGCCGCTGCGGCAAAATTGTAGATCCCGCCGACCAGCGACCTGGCCCAGCCCGCATCGTGGAGCCGCGCGCCGCCCAGGCCGACGATCTCCACACCGCGCTCCGTCAGCGGCGAATTGATGCCGGCATCGCCGGTCAGCAGCGTCACCGCAATGTCGCGGTCGCGTAACATCGCGGCAGAAAGCAGCGCCAAAGCGGTCGCTCCACCTTTCGGAGTCGACAAGTCATTGAGGACGACCACCCGGTCAATCATGCGGTGACAACGACATGGCCGCAGGTTTGGCAGGCGCACCCGCCTGGCCCATGGCCGGCTGGCCCGGCACCGCGTCGGGCTGTGGTGTTCCGCAGGCCGCCCTTACCAGAATGTCGGCGAGCCGGGCGATATCGGCCCGGCACTGATCGAGCAGGCCTCGGTGGTGGGCTGCATCGACACCCTCGGCCAGCGCGAGCGCGGCGAGATTCACCAACGCGCCGGCATCCACGTCGGCGGGGTCGATGATGTAGCGATGCCGTTCGGCCAAAGCGAAAAAGCTGTCCAGCTTCACGTCCCACTTCAGCCCGATCGATGGAATGGCGAAGGAATAGGCGGCGATACAGGCATGCATGCGATGCGCTATCACCAGCTTGCTGCCCGCCAGAAAGCCGACCAGCGCGGCGGGTTCAGCAAAATCCGGGCAAATGCGAATGCGATCGGGTGCGCGCGCGCACCACGCCGCTCCATGCTGAGCCAGGATCGTTCTGTCCTCGGTGCTGCCGTTAGTGAACAGGACAACATCATGGCCCGCCTGCGCCAGGGCAGCAGCAATATCGCCGTACCAATCGACAAGATAGTCCGCCACATCCTCGCGGCCGCCGTGATAGCGGATGGCGCGGGGATCGGTGATGCCCAGCGCAATCGGATGCCCGCCGCGCGGATCGGGCGTCCGGGCGAAATATTCATGCGCCAGCAGGCCCGGGTCCAGCGCCAGACCCGCAGGCCTGATTCCTGCCGGAGCAAGCAGGTCATCCCACGCCCGGCGCGAGCGTTCGTCGCGCGTGCTGACATCGATCAGCTTCGCATTGTGCAGGTTGCGCGCAAACATCCGGCGCCCCGCCTTCGACCAGTTGCTGGTGACGCCCACTCCATAGACCGCGACCGGCAGCGACCGCCGATTGGTCTCGGCCAGCGCAGCGGCGATCTTGATCGGAAAATTGAGGTCGGCATCGGCAAACAGATTGCCGCCGCCGACCACGACGACCCGGCAATTCGCCAAGGCTTCGCGGTAAAACGGCCGCAGCCGCCAAGCCGCAAGGGCTTCCAGATAAATCCGGGTCGCCATGCTCCGCAGGGTCGATGGCATGACCTCCATCGCCGACAGGATCGACCCGCGATAGGGGTTGCCCTTGCCGAATGCCCGGCGCCCGGCAAGATCGATGGAATTCACGCGCAAAACCGGCGCTGCCTGCTCCAGCGCCCGCTCCAGGCAGATGGCCAGCAACCCGTCGCCGAAATTGGGGCTGAACTTGACGTTGAATGCGGCAACTTCCAGCCGGGAAGCTGGCGAAGTCTCGGCGGGTCCAGGATTATCCAATGGCCCGGTTCCTTCGCCAAGCGCGACAGTCAGCTTGTCTGCCGGCATCCCGAGACGCTCTGCTGTCCGCCATATCACACATTCGGCAGCGGGTCGGCCGGGCGGCGTTGGGCGGTTACCGCGTGGAGATGATCCTCTATCGCCGCCGCTTCCATTATAAACCGATCCAGCCCCCATTGCCGATTGACCGCGAAGATCGGTACGCTGCGGACGATCAGCATCATGACATTGAGATAGCTTGGGGCGAGACCCATGATGTCGGCAACGCGGCGGCGGTAGATGTTGGCGCTGACCGCATTGGCAGCATCCAGCCCGGTCAGGCCATGAATTCCGGGCTCGCGCCCATCGCGGGTGTCACGCAGATGGTAGATTGCGCCGATCGGCAACGTCTCCATAC
>CAXTOI010000146.1:0-8217 GCA_964245645.1 uncultured Novosphingobium sp.
TGGCCCGGCTCAAGGCCGGGCTGACGGAGATATTTTAGGCACCCTCTGATCGATACCGCACTTAATCAGAGCTTCCCTAACGCCGATCGATGCGCAACGCTGACATTAAAGGGTCTGGGGCCCTTGGCCCCAGAATCTACCCCTGTTCTTTTTCCCTTCAGCTGCCCGAAGCATTTCCAAACGACGGCAGCGGGAACAGCCAGCCCAGGCTGTGCGGGGTTACCCAGCCGTGCGTAAAATTGAGGTAGAACAGCACCATGAATACCGTCGACAGCGCCGTCGTCCACACCGCAATGCGGATCGGGCGGAAATTGCCCGGGGCGCTGTGGACCTGGCCGGGGACCAGCTTTTCGCCCATTTCGCGATGAGTCCGCAGGCCGAAGGGGATGACGGCAAAGACGACCAGCCACCAGATCAGCAGATAGATCGCCAACACCGATGTCCAGCGCATCGCTCAGGCTCCTTCGGCCAGCAGCATCACCTTGACTTGCGGTTTCTTGCCGCACCAGCGGGTGGCGGCGCGGCGCGCGGCGAGGCGCGCGGCTTCGACCACGGCGTCGCGGTCTCGGCCCGAGCCATTGAGCTTGCCCAGCGCGTTGACGACATCGCTCTGGGCTTCGGTGATGAACTCATCGTAATCCTCGACCAGCGGCAGGCCGATCGCGGTGATCCGCACCCGGTTTCGGTCACCAAGCGCGACGACCACTAAGCCGTTTTGCGCCAGGCGGCGGCGCATGACAATCGCCTCGCCATCGGCGGGAGAGATGATATCGCCGTCCAGGATCAGCCGGCCGTTCTGCACCTCGGCGAATTTGCCCGGTATGCCGGGCGCGAGGCGCACCAGATCGCCGTTCTTCTGGAACACCTGTTGCGGGATGCCGCAGGCTTTGCCCAGCGCAACCTGCTCGCGCATGTGGCGGATTTCGCCATGCACCGGCATCAGGATTTCCGGGCGGATCCACCCATAAAGCGTTTCCAGCTCGGGCCGCCCGGGATGGCCCGAGACGTGGATCATCGCCTGCCGATCGGTGACGATGGTGATGTTGCGATCGGCCAACTGGTTCTGGATACGGCCGATGGCCACTTCGTTGCCGGGGATCTGGCGACTGGAGAACAGTACCACGTCACCCGCTTCGAGCGACACCGGGTGGTTCTTGTCGGCGATACGCGCCAGTGCCGCGCGCGGCTCACCCTGCCCGCCGGTGGCGAGGATCAGGACCTGGCCGCGCGGCAGGTCCATCGCCCGGCGCACGTCGATGACCTCGGGCAGGTCCCTGAGATAGCCGCTGGCCTTGGCGGTGGCGATGATCCGGTCGAGCGAGCGCCCGGCCACGCATAGCTCGCGCCCGCTGGCGCGCGCGACCTCGCCCAAGGTCTGCAGCCGCGCGACATTGGAGGCAAAGGTGGTGACGACGACGCGCTTGCCCGGGTGGCGCGCGACCTCGGCCAGCAACCCGCGCGCCGCATCGCCTTCCGAGCCGGATGCTTCGGCATTGAACACATTGGTCGAATCGCAGACCATCGCCAGTACGCCTTCGTCGCCGATGGCGGTGAGTTCGGCAACGGTCGCGGGAATGCCGACGAGCGGCTCGGCGTCGAGTTTCCAGTCACCGGTATGAAAAATCCGGCCATAGGGCGTGTCGATGACCAGCGCATTGCCCTCGGCGATCGAATGCGCCAGCGGTACGTAGCGCAGCGTGAACGGCCCGATCTGAAACTCTCTCAAGTGATCGATCACCTTCAGATCGACTTCGCGGCGGATTTTGGCTTCTTCCAGCTTGTCCGCCACCAGTCGCGCGGTGAACGGCGTGGCGTAGAACGGCACGTCGAGGTCCTGCGCAAAATAGGGCACGGCGCCGATGTGATCCTCATGCGCGTGAGTCAGCACCACCGCCAGCAGATCCTTTTGCCGCGCCTCGATGAATTCCAGATCGGCGAACACCAGTTCGGTCCCGGGATATTCGCTGGCGCCAAAGGTCATGCCCAGATCGACCATCAGCCACTTGCCGTCGCAGCCATAAAGATTGACGTTCATGCCGATCTCGCCCGACCCACCGAGCGCACAAAACAACAGCTCCTTGCCCGGATTCAATTTCACCACCGGGGTCTGCTTCTTCGCATTCACTTTGGTTCAGCCCTTTCGGCGAGGATTGCCAGTCCATCGAGTGTAAGATCGGGATCGACATGGTCGAAAATCCCGGTGTGGTCATTGAACAGGATCGCCAGCCCGCCGGTGGCGATCACCCGCGCCGGGCGCCCGATCTGCGCCCGCATTCTTGCAATCAGCCCTTCCATCATCGCGACATAACCCCAGAAAACGCCGATTTGCATCTGGTCTTCGGTGTTGGTGCCGATCACGCTGGTGGATTTCGGTGCCTCGATCGCGATGCGCGGCAGTTTTGCCGTGTTGCCGACCAACGCATCGAGCGACAGATTGATCCCTGGGGCGATGATGCCGCCCTTGTAGGCGCCGTTGAAATCGATGATGTCGAGCGTGGTGGCGGTGCCGAAATCGATGATGATCAGATCGCCGGCATATCTCGCATGCGCGGCGATGGCATTCACCGCGCGGTCGGAACCGAGCGAACTGGGCTGGTCGACATCGATATCGATGCCATAGGTGGCAGGCGACGTGCCGGCGACCAGTGGTTCGACACCGAAATAGTTGCGGCTGAGAACCTCGATATTATGCAGCGCACGGGGTACCACGGTGGATACGATAATGCGGGTGATGTCCTGCCGCGCGACACCGCGGATCGTCAGCAGTTGCATCAGCCACACCGCATATTCGTCGCCGGTGCGGCGCGGATCGGTGGCGATGCGCCAGCGCATCTTGATCATGCGCCCGTCGAACAGGGCAAAGACGACATTGGTATTGCCGACGTCGATGGCGAGCAGCATGGGCCTGGATTCCGGTTACGCGAGGAAGACTTCCCCGGCATGGATGATCTGCGTCGTGCCGTCCGGCAGCGCCAAGCGCAAGGCCCCATCCTCCGCCAGCCCGGCAAAACCGCCGGACAAGCGGCTGCCATTGGGCCGGAAAATGCTGAGCGGCGTGCCCATGGGGTGCGCGGCAACTTGCCAGCGTTGCAGCAGTGGCCCCAGTCCATAGCTGCGCCAGCGGAGCAGTTCTCCAGCGAAATGTCCGGCCAGATCATCGGCGAAGCGATCGCGGTCGGGCGCAGGACCGTAACGGGTCAGCGCGATGGTCTCGCGTCCCGGCACGTCCGGCGCGTGAGCCAGATTCACGCCGATTCCCACTACGACCCGGTCGCCGATGCGTTCGAGCAGAATGCCCGCCAGCTTCATGCCGTTTATGAGCACATCGTTAGGCCATTTGAGCAGCGCGCGGGCAGGCGGGGGGATGTGGGCCGACACGGCAGCGTGTACCGCCAGCCCAGCCACCAGCGCCAGCGACGCGAACGCCGGATCACCCAAGGCCGGGCGCACGCAGGTGGAGCCCATGAAATTTCCCCGGCCGCCGCTCCAATTACGCCCGAGCCGTCCGCGACCGGCGGATTGGCGGCCTGCTATGAGCCAGTCGCCCTCAGCGACTGGCTCGCCTGCGTTCAGCCGCGATGCCAGATCGCTGTTGGTGGACCCGGTTTCGGCGATGATCTCGATCACCTGATTGCTCCGCTAAATCCTCCCCCCTTGGGAAAGGTGGCTACGTCGCGAGACGGAGGGGGCATTCCAACGGCGAATCCAAACGAATACCACCCGCACGCTCGCCCCCTCCGTCAGCCCTGCGGGCTGCCACCTCCCCCAAAGGGGGAGGATTGAGGTGCGACGCATGCCGTCTTGAGCACGTCAAACCACTGGATCACCCAACGTTGAACAGCGCCGATGCCGCGGTAAAACTCAGCCCGGCCAGCCACTTCGTCGCCAAATAGCCGAGCGGCGAAATCGCCACTGCGCAAACCGCCAAAATCGCATTGTGAAGCCAGTCGCTTGGGCCGACTATCCGCATCACCGGCTCGTCAAAATACATCAGCTTGACGATCTTGAGATAGTAGAACGCGCCGATCACGCTGGCGGCGATACCAATGGCGGCCATCGGCACCATGCCGGCCGAAACCGCCGCCTGGAACACCACGAACTTGCTCCAGAAGCCGAACAGCGGCGGAATGCCCGCGAGCGCGAACATCACCATCGCCAGGGCCAGCGCCAGCAGCTTGCGATGCCGCGACAGCCCGGCAAGATCGGCGATATTTTCCAGCGGCGCGCCGTTGGCATCCTTCAGCATGGCCACGGCGACGAAGCCGCCGATGGTCATCGGCATGTAGATCGCCATATAGGTCAGCATCGCCGCCGCGCCCGCCGGCGTGGCGACCGCCAGACCGATCAGCATGAAGCCGACGTTGTTGATCGACGAATAAGCCATCAGCCGCTTGATATTGCTTTGCCCGATCGCCCCCAGCGCGCCGACGACGATCGATGCCAGCGACACGAACACCACCACTTGCTGCCAGGCGTGAACCTGCGTGCCGAAGGCCGACAACGCCACGCGCATCGTCATCGCGATTGCGCCGACCTTGACCGAGGTCGCAAAAAAGGTGGTGACCGGGGTCGGCGCACCCTCGTAAACGTCGGGCGTCCACATGTGGAACGGCACCGCACTGATCTTGAACGCCAGCCCGGACAGCATGAAGATGATGCCGAACAGCGCACCGACGGGCAGGCCTGCGACACCATGCGCGGTATGCAGCGCCGCGCGGATGCCGCCGAAATCGACACTGCCGGTAAATCCATAGACCAGGCTGATGCCGAACAGCAGGATGCCGCTGGCCAGCCCGCCGAGGACGAAATATTTGAGCCCCGCCTCGGCCGATCGATCGTCGCTCCGCAAGGTGCTGGCGAGTACATAGGACGCCAGCGAGTTGAGTTCGAGGCCGATATACAGCGTGATCAGATTGGTGGCCGACACCATCAGCCCGGTGCCGATCACCGCCAGCACGATCAGCAGCGGGTATTCGGCCCGTGAAGCGCCCACCCGCTCGAAGAAGGACGGCGCGACCAGCAGCGATGCCACCGCCGCGCCATAGATCAGCAGCTTGGCAAAGCTGGCAAATGCGTCGGCACTGTATTGTCCGTAGAATGCCGAAGCCTCCTGCCCCATGGCGCCCGCATCGAGCGCGGGAACGACCAGCGCCGCGGCCGCGGCAAGCGCTGCAACCGCCAGCCAGGTCATCGCCCGCGCCGATCTGTCGCCATACCAGGCAATGATCAGCAGCATGACCAGGCCGATCGCACTCAGCAGGTCTTCGGCCGCCATCAGCCTGAATGAAAATGCCCAGCCCATCAGCGCGCCCCTGCCTGCGCGCCATGCAGCGCAGGCGGCGTCAGCGCCGCGTCACCCGCAGGGCTAGCCTGCGCGAGCCGCGCGTCCAGCATGGCAATATCAGCCCGGATCGGAGCGATGAAACTCTCCGGATAAATGCCCATCCACATGACGATCGCCGCGAGCGCTCCGAGCATACCCCACTCGCGTGCGCCCAGATCGGACATCGCCGCAGCGTCGGCATGGGTCTGCACGCCGAAAGCGACGCGGCGGTAGAGATACAACATATAGGCCGCGCCAAGAATAATGCCCGTGGTCGATACCAGCGCAACCCAGCTCGACATATGATAGACGCCCAGCAGCGACAGGAATTCACCGACAAAGCCGCTGGTGCCGGGCAAACCGATCGAGGCCATGGTGAACAGCAGGAACAGCACTGCATAAGCGGGCATGTTGATCGACAATCCGCCGTAACGGTCGATCTCGCGCGTATGCAGCCGGTCGTAGATCACGCCCACACACAGGAACAGCGCGCCCGAAACCAGCCCATGGCTCAGCATCATGATGACCGAGCCTTCCAAGCCCTGGACGTTGAACGCGAACAGCCCGACGGTGACGATCGCCATATGCGCAACCGAGGAATAAGCGATCAGCTTCTTCATGTCGTGCTGCACCAGCGCGACGAGGCTCGTGTAGACCACCGCGATCATCGACAGCGCGAAGATCAGCGGCGCGAAATGCACTGACGCTTGCGGGAACATCGGCAGCGAGAAGCGGATGAAGCCATAGCCGCCCATCTTCAGGAGCACGCCCGCCAGGATCACCGAGCCCGCGGTCGGCGCTTGCACATGCGCGTCGGGCAGCCAGGTGTGCACCGGCCACATCGGCATCTTCACCGCGAAGCTGGCGAAGAAGGCCAGCCACAGCCAGTTCTGCGCGGCGGGGGCAAAATCATAGACCATCAGCCGCGGGATATCCGAGGTGCCCGCTTCATTCGCCATCCACAGCATCGCAATCAGCATCAGCACCGAGCCGAGCAGCGTATAGAGGAAGAATTTGTAGCTGGCGTAAATGCGATTATCGCCGCCCCAAACGCCGATGATCAGATACATCGGGATCAGCCCGGCCTCGAAAAAGATGTAGAACAGGAACAGATCCTGCGCAGCAAATACGCCGATCATCAGCGTTTCCATCAGCAGGAACGCAGCCATATATTCGCCGACGCGCTTCTGGATCGAATCCCAGCTGGCCAGGATGCAGATCGGCATCAGGAACACCGACAGCAGGATCAGCACCAGCGCGATGCCGTCGATGCCCAGCGCCCATTGGAAGCTGGAGAACAGCGCCAGCCGCTCGGTAAATTGCCATTGCGCACCGCCGTTGTGGAAGCCGGCCCACAGCAGGAGGCCGAGCACGAAGTCGACCAGCGTGGCCGCCAGCGCGATCGCCCGCGCCTTGCCCGCGTCGACGAACAGGCACGCCAGCGCGCCAAGCGTGGGCACGAGCAGCATCAGCGACAGGATGGGAAAATTCGTCATGACGCTCAGCCCACCATCGCCCAACTGACGGCCGCTACCAGCCCCAGCAACATCACAAGCGCGTAGGAGGTGAGATAGCCCGACTGGAGCCGCTTCGCCCCCACGGTCCCCTTCATCACCACCCAGGCCGCGCCGTTCGGGCCGAACCGGTCGATGATGCCGATATCACCAAGCTGCCACAGCGCGCGCCCCAGCGCGAATGCCGGCCGCACGAAGAGAAAGTTGTAAAGCTCGTCGAAATACCACTTATTGTAGACAAATTCGTACACCACGCCGATTTGCGCGGCGAATTCCGCCGGGAACCTGCGATTGCGCATATAGCCGTACCAGGCGATCACCAGGCCGATCAGCATGACCGTGAACGGCGCCCATTTGACCCACAGCGGGATCTGCTCGGCAGCTTCCATGAGCGGGCGATCGAACACCAGCGCGCCGCGCCAGAAGTTCGCACCGGTATCCGCGCCGACAAACCAGGTGTGGAACAAGGCGCCCGCGAACACCGCACCGAGCGACAGCACGACGAGCGGGATCAGCATCGTCAGCGGGCTTTCATGCGGGTGATAGCCTAGCGTTCCGTCGCCGTGATGCCCGGTTTCGTAATGCACGCCGGCATGCGTGTCGTGATGATCCTCGGCATGGCTGTCGCTCTGGCCGGCGGGTTCACCCTGTTCGGCGTCATGATGGCCGTGCGCGTCGTGCCCATGTACTTCGTGCATGGCATGCCGGATATGTTCGGACTGCGCCCAGCGCGGCTTGCCGAAGAAGGTCAGGAACATCAGCCGCCAGCTGTAGAAGCTGGTCAGCAAAGCCGCAAAGATGCCGATGAAGGATGCAACCTGGCCCAACGTCGTGCCGCGCGCATAGGCGGATTCGATGATCGCGTCCTTCGAGTAGAAGCCGGCAAAGCCACCGATATCCGCAATACCTACGCCGGTGATCGCCAAGGTGCCGGCCATCATTGCCGCAAATGTCCAAGGAATCTTGGTCCGCAACCCGCCATAGAAGCGCATGTCCTGCTCGTGACGCATCGCATGGATCACTGATCCCGCGCCGAGGAACAGCAGCGCCTTGAAGAAGGCATGCGTGAACAGGTGGAACATGGAAGCATCGAACGCGCCGACGCCGGCGGCAAAAAACATGTAGCCCAGCTGCGAACAGGTGGAATAAGCGATCACCCGCTTGATGTCCCACTGCGTGGTGCCGACCGTGGCGGCAAAGAAGCAGGTGGCGGCGCCGATGATGGTGACGAAATGCATTGCCGCCGGGCTGGTCACAAACATCGGCGAGAGGCGGCAGACCATGAACACGCCGGCAGTAACCATCGTCGCGGCATGGATCAGCGCCGACACCGGGGTCGGGCCCTCCATCGCGTCGGGCAGCCAGGTGTGCAGCCCCAAT
>CAXTOI010000147.1:0-8165 GCA_964245645.1 uncultured Novosphingobium sp.
ATATTATACAATGACTTGGGTGGCCGGGCGGGGGAGCGGGCTGGCACCGACTCGACGTAGTTGGAAAGTCTCTAAACTGCCGGTTCGCGGCTCGCCGCCCGGCCCGGGCAAGTCTCCTGTCACAGCGCCAAGACTCCCCGTGTTCGCTGCCTTGCGCCGTCCCTTGCACCTGCTAAGGAATGCTCAAATTCCATCCCCAGGGAGCACAGAATTATGGCCAAGATCAAGGTAGCCAACCCGATCGTCGAAATAGATGGCGATGAAATGACGCGTATTATCTGGCAATGGATACGCGACCGGTTGATCCTGCCTTATCTCGATATCGACCTGAAGTATTACGATCTCTCGGTCGAAAAGCGCGACGAAACCGCCGACCAGGTCACGATCGACAGCGCCAATGCCATCAAGCAATACGGCGTCGGCGTGAAATGCGCCACGATCACCCCGGACGAAGCGCGGGTCGCGGAATTCGCGCTCAAGAAGATGTGGAAGTCTCCGAACGGCACGATCCGCAATATCCTGGGCGGAGTGGTGTTTCGCGAACCGATCGTCATTTCCAACATTCCCCGCCTGGTCCCCGGCTGGACCGACCCGATCGTCGTGGGCCGCCACGCCTTCGGCGACCAGTACAAGGCGACTGATTTCGTCGTTCCCGGCCCCGGCAAGCTGCGGCTGGTATGGGAAGGCGACAATGGCGACAGGATCGACGAGGAAGTGTTCCATTACCCCTCGTCCGGCGTCGCGCTGGCCATGTACAACCTCGACGATTCCATCCGGGACTTTGCCCGCGCGTCGCTCAACTACGGGCTCGACCTTGGCTGGCCGGTGTATCTGTCGACCAAGAACACCATCCTCAAGGCCTATGACGGCCGCTTCAAGGATCTGTTCCAGGAGGTGTTCGACACCGAGGGCTTCAAGGAAAAGTTTGCCGCCGCCGGTATCACGTACGAGCACCGCCTGATCGACGACATGGTCGCTTCCGCGCTGAAGTGGAGCGGCAAGTTCGTCTGGGCCTGCAAGAACTACGATGGCGACGTGCAGTCGGATATCGTCGCGCAAGGCTTCGGCTCGCTCGGGCTGATGACCTCGGTGCTGATGACCCCCGATGGCAAGACCGTGGAAGCCGAAGCCGCGCACGGCACCGTCACCCGCCATTACCGCATGCACCAGCAAGGCAAGGCGACCTCGACCAACCCGATCGCCTCGATCTTCGCCTGGACCCGCGGGCTGATGTATCGCGGCAAGTTCGACGACTCCCCCGAAGTGGTGAAGTTCGCCGAAACGCTGGAGCAGGTGTGCATTGCCACCGTCGAAAGCGGCAAGATGACCAAGGACCTGGCGCTGCTGATCGGGCCGGACCAGAACTGGCTGACCACCGAGGGCTTCTTCGAGGCGATCGTGCAGAACCTCGAAGTGGAAATGAAAACCTGGGCTTGATTTAAACGGAGTCCGGGGGCGGAGATCCTTACCTTCAGCCATCTCGTTGACCTTCGGTCGCCTTGCGGGTCAGGAGAGGGGTTGTGAGAGGGGAGCCGCAAAGCACCCCGTTCAATTGCGCTTCATCGCGCACAGCTTTCCCAAATGACTTTCCTTCCCCCCTGCCCTAACCGTCGGACATGGCGGCCAATCCCTACAACCCCTCATCCGCGCTCGGCGATGCGCTGGTCATCCTCGGCGCAGCAGGGATCGTCATCCCGGTCTTCGCGCGGTTCCGCATCACGCCGGTCGTCGGCTTCATCCTGGTAGGCTTGCTGGTCGGCCCCTACGGGCTCGGCGGGCAGGTCTTTCAATATCCGTGGCTGGCCTATGTCACGATTTCCAATCCCCAGTCACTCGAGCCATTCGCCGAGTTCGGTATCATCCTGCTGCTGTTCGGCGTCGGGCTGGAGCTGTCGTTCAATCGTCTGTGGGCGATGCGCCGCCAGGTTTTCGGGCTTGGCGCGCTGGAACTGATCGGCTCCGGCGTGTTCCTGGCGATCGTCCTGGCGTTCATGGGGCAAGCGGTGGCGGGCGCGGCAGGCATCGGTGTGGCGCTGGCGATGTCGTCCACCGCGCTGGTGCTGCCGATCGCCGGCACCAGCACGGCGGTGGGCCGCGCCGCGCTGTCGATGCTGCTGTTCGAAGACCTGGCGCTGGTGCCGATCATCTTCGTGCTGGGTGCGCTGGCGCCGAACGTCGCCGGCGGGCAAGTGGCCGCGTTGTTTCACACACTGTGGCTGGGCCTGCTGGTGGTGCTGGTGCTGCTGGTGTTCGGGCGGTTGCTGCTGCCACGGCTGTTCGCGCAGGCCGCGCGGACGAAAAGCCCGGAACTGTTCCTCTCGGCCAGCCTCCTGGTGGTGATCGTGTCGGCATTGGCGACGGCAGGCGCGGGGCTGTCGCCGATCGTCGGCGCGCTGATCGCCGGGCTGCTGATCGCCGAGACCGAATATCACGGCGAAGTCGAGGGCATGACCGCGCCGTTCAAGGGGCTGGCGCTGGGCGTATTCCTGATCACCGTGGGCATGGAAATCGATCTGGCGGTGATCCTGGAGCATCTCGGGCCGATCCTGCTGGCCACCGCCGGGGTGCTGCTGGTCAAGGCGATCGTCACCGCCGCCCTGCTGCGCATGACCGGCGCCGGCGCCGGCACGGCGACCGAGACCGGCATTCTGTTGTCCGCGCCATCCGAAAGCACGCTGATCGTGCTGACCGCGGCGGCCAGCGCCGAGTTGATCCAGCCCGGCACCGCGCAGTTCTGGCGCATCGTCACCGCGCTGGGCATGACCGTCACGCCGCTGCTGGCGTGGGGCGGGCGCCGGATCGGCCGCCGCGTGGAGCAGCCTTCCCCCATGCAGGAACAGCCCGATGCCGAGGGGCCGCGCGCGATCATCGTCGGCTTTGGCCGGGTCGGGCGAATCGTCGCCGATATGATGCGCGCGCATGGCAAGCCGTTCATCGCGATCGATACCAACCCGGACCTGATCGCCGATGCGCTGGTGAACGGCTATGCCGTCGCCTTCGGCAATGCGATGCAGCCGCAGACGCTGGCCCGCTATGGCATCGCTACGGCCAGCGCGGTGATCCTGACGATGGACGAACCGGTCGCCGCGCAGCGCCTCGTCAAGAAGCTGCGCGAGCAGCATGGCGAGTTGCCGATCATCGCCCGCGCCCGCGACGCGGCGCATGCCGCCGCGCTGTATCGTGCCGGCGCGACCCACGCGGTGCCCGAAACGCTGGAATCATCGCTGCAACTCGCCGAGGCGGTGCTGGTCGACATGGGTGTAGCGATGGGTTTCGTGATAGCCTCGATCCACGAAAAGCGCGACGAGATGCGGGGGCAGATCATGGCGGAGGGGATGCTGGCCAGGCCGCCGAAATTGAAAAGCACCAGCCTGCGCGAAAGGGTCGCCGTGCCGCGGTAACTACCAGCGATTTCCTTGCCTCCGCCTCGCCGATCCTGCGCCTTTTCTTCTCCTTTGTCAGGGAGAAGAACGACAATGCTTCGGTGTGCGTCGCGGTACGTTATTCAGCCAGAACCGCGCGCACGGCAGCGATGGCTTCCCCGGCCTTGGCGCCATCGGGACCGCCACCCTGCGCCATGTCGGGGCGACCGCCGCCGCCTTTGCCGCCCAGTGTTTCTACGCCCGCGCGGACCAGGTCCACCGCGCTGAAGCGGGTGGTCAGATCTTCGGTCACTGCCACGGCAAAGGCTGCCCGACCCTCGTTCACCGCGACCACCGCCGCTACCCCCGAGCCGATTCGCTGCTTGGCCTGATCGAGGATGCCGCGCAGTTCCTTGGCATCGAGCCCGGCGATGACTTGCCCGGAAAAAATCACGCCGTTCACGGTCTCGTCTGCTTGCGGCGATGCGGTGCCGCCGCCGCTCAGCGCCAATGCCTTCTTCGCCTCTGCCAATTCGCGCTCGAGCTTGCGGCGTTCCTCGAGCAGCGCGGCGACGCGCGTTTCGACATCATCGGGGGTGGTGCGCAGCAGCGCCGCTGACGCCTTGAGCGCTTCGTCTCTGGCCACCAGCCATTGGCGGGCAGCTTCGCCGGTCAGCGCCTCGATGCGCCGAACCCCCGAACTGACGGCGCTTTCCGCAGTGATCCGCAGCAGGCCGATATTGCCCAGTGCCGACACATGCGTGCCGCCGCATAGTTCCACCGAGAAATGGCCGCTGTCGGATGGGCGGCCCATGCTCAGCACACGCACCTCCTCGCCGTATTTTTCGCCAAACAGCGCCATGGCGCCTGCGGCGATGGCATCATCGGGGGTCATCAGGCGGGTATCGACCGGCGCATTATGGCGGATTTCCGCGTTCACTTCCGCTTCGATCGCGGCAATGTCCTGCGCGGTGAGCGCGGTCGGCTGCGCGAAGTCGAACCGTAACCGCTCGGCCGATACCATTGAACCTTTTTGCGTGACATGACCGCCCAGGCGGTGGCGCAATGCAGCATGGAGCAGATGAGTGGCCGAATGGTTGGCGCGGACCGCGTCGCGCTGGGCTACGTCCACCACCATTTGCACGCTGTCGCCGACCCGAATGGTGCCTGATTCCACCTTGGCATGATGGGCGTGCAGGCGGCCGAGCGGCTTTGCCGTGTCGCGGACCTTGAGCATCAATCCGTCGGTTCCGGAAATTGCCCCGACATCACCGGTCTGGCCGCCGCTTTCGCCGTAGAACGGCGTCTGGTTGGTCAGCACGATCACGTCCTCGCCGGCGCCCGCCGCGGCAACTTCGCGCCCTTCCTGCACCAGCGCCACGACCTGGCCTTCGCCACTGGTGGAATTATAGCCGGTAAATTCGCTTGCACCTTCGCGCTCGGCAATATCGAACCAGACTTCGCTGGCAGCGGCATCGCCCGAGCCTTTCCAGGCGGCGCGGGCTGCGGCTTTCTGCCGAGCCATCGCAGCGTCGAAGCCTTGCCGATCGACGGTGATGCCGCGGGGGCGCAAGGCGTCCTCGGTCAAATCGTAGGGAAAGCCGAAGGTGTCGTAGAGCCGGAAGGCGGTTTCGCCGGGCAATTTGTTGCCCGAGCCCATCCCGGCCGTAGTTTCGTCCAGCAGCTTCAAACCATTGTGCAGCGTCTGGCGAAACCGGGTTTCCTCGCGCTCCAGCACATCCTCGATCAGCGGTTGGGCGCGGCCCAGTTCAGGATAGGCCACGCCCATCTCGGCCACCAGCGCCGGCACCAGCCGGTACATCAGCGGATCGCGCGCACCCAGCAGATGCGCGTGACGCATGGCGCGGCGCATGATCCGGCGCAGCACATAGCCGCGGCCTTCGTTCGACGGCAGCACGCCGTCGGCCAGCAGGAAGCTGGTCGAGCGCAGATGATCGGCAATCACGCGGTGACTGGCCTGGTGTTCGCCTTGCGCCTTTACGCCGGTCAGCTGTTCGGATTCGGCGATCAACAGGCGGAAGGTGTCGGTATCGTAATTATCGTGCACGCCTTGCAAGACCGCAGCGATGCGCTCCAGCCCCATGCCGGTGTCGATCGACGGCTTGGGCAGGTTCTCGCGACTGCCGTCGAGCTGCTGTTCGAACTGCATGAACACCAGGTTCCAGATCTCGATGAAGCGGTCGCCATCCTCATCAGGTGAGCCCGGCGGGCCGCCGGGAATATCGGCGCCATGATCGTAGAAGATTTCCGAACAAGGCCCGCACGGCCCGGTGTCGCCCATCGACCAGAAATTGTCCTTCGTGGCGATGCGGATGATCCTATCGTCGGGCAGACCGGCGATTGTCTTCCACAGCTCAAAGGCTTCGTCGTCGGTGTGGTAGATCGTGACGAGCAGCTTTTCCGGCGGCAGGCCCCAGTCCCTGGTCAGCAGGGTCCAAGCGTGGGTAATCGCCTGTTCCTTGAAGTAATCGCCGAAGGAAAAATTACCCAGCATCTCGAAAAACGTATGGTGCCGTGCGGTATAGCCGACATTGTCGAGATCATTGTGCTTGCCGCCGGCGCGCACGCACTTCTGCGAGGATGTAGCGCGAGGCACGCTTCGGGTTTCGAGGCCGGTGAAGACGTTCTTGAACGGAACCATGCCGGCATTGGTGAACATCAGTGTCGGATCGTTGTACGGAACCAGCGGTGCTGAAGGAACAACTTCGTGCCCGTGCGAGCCGAAGTAGCTCAGGAAAGACCGGCGGATTTCGTTCGTCGAAGTCATAGCCTTGGCCGATAAGCCAGCCAGCCCGTGGCGACAAGGCAGAAGCCGCCTTTCGTCGCTATTCTATAACAAGCAAACAGAAACGGCGTAGTGCAACAATCACAACCCCGCACCGGTGGCTACGCGGGGCGCCCGGGGGGGGGACGTGGATCCCTCCTTGGAGTGTCAGACGTCGTCGTCCGCGTCCGGACCGACCATCATTACCCCGGCGAGGTCTTCGGTTTGGCCGCGAATAGCAGCCTCCAGACGGTCGCAAACTTCGGGATTTGCCTTCAGATAGGCCTTGGAATTTTCACGGCCCTGCCCGATCCGGACCGAGTCATAGCTATACCAGGCGCCCGATTTCTCGACCAGACCGGCCTTGACCCCAAGATCGAGAATTTCGCCGATCTTGGAAACACCCTCGCCATACATGATGTCGAATTCGACCTGCTTGAACGGCGGCGCGACCTTGTTCTTCACCACCTTCACGCGGGTGGCATTGCCGACGATCTCGTCGCGATCCTTGATCTGGCCGGTGCGGCGGATGTCGAGGCGGACGCTGGCGTAGAACTTCAGCGCATTGCCACCGGTCGTCGTCTCGGGATTGCCGTACATCACGCCGATCTTCATGCGCAGCTGGTTGATGAAGATGACCATGCAGCGCGAACGGCTGATCGATCCGGTCAGCTTGCGCAAGCTCTGCGACATCAGCCGGGCCTGCAGGCCGACATGGCTGTCACCCATCTCGCCCTCGATTTCAGCCCGCGGCACTAGCGCCGCTACCGAATCGATGACCAGCACATCGATCGCGTTCGAGCGCACCAGCGTATCGACAATCTCCAGCGCCTGCTCACCCGTGTCGGGCTGCGAGACGATCAGTTCATCGATATTGACGCCCAGCTTCTTCGCGTAAACCGGATCGAGCGCATGTTCGGCATCGATGAACGCCGCGGTACCGCCGGTTTTCTGTGCCTCGGCAATGACGTGCAACGCCAGCGTGGTCTTGCCCGAGCTTTCCGGGCCGTAGATCTCGATGACCCGGCCGCGCGGCAATCCACCGACGCCCAGCGCGATATCCAGCCCGAGCGAGCCGGACGAGATCACCTCGACCTGCATCGTCTCCTTCGAGCCCAGCTTCATCGCCGAGCCCTTGCCAAACGCCCGGTCGATCTGCGCCAGCGCTGCTTCCAGCGCCTTTTGCCGATCCTGGTCTCCCTTGGTCAAATTCTTGCCTTCCTGAATCAGCTTGAGCTGTGCAGCCATCATCCGTCCCCTTGTTAAAGCAAAAGCGCCTGGAGCCGACCCGACAGGTCAATGACGCTCTTGTATCGCGTTTGTTCTACAAGAACAAGAGAAGAACGGAGATTTTCAAAATTATTATAACATTCTGAAATCAAATGTCATTATGCAAATTTTTTGGACAAATCGCGGTCGCCGGCGAAAATACGTGCTTCTACAGCCCAAAGGGCACGGTCTCACCTGCTCGCGCTCAACAGCTGCCCCACCTTGCTGCTGATCTGAAGGACCGAAAACGGCTTCGCGAGGAACTGGGCATGCGGGATATCCAATTCGCGCCGCAACTGTTCCTCGGCATGACCGGACATGAACAGAACGCATAAGCCGGGCTTCGTTTCACGCATCCTGCGCACCATGGCCGGGCCATCCATGCCGGGCATGACCACATCGCTGAGCACCAGATCGAACATCGACTTGCCAGACGCGGCGCGTTCGCGGAAAAGCTCCAGCCCTTCCTCGCCATCGCCGGCCGGCGTCACCGTATAGCCCGCGCGGGTCAGCGCGCGCTCGGCTACCAGCCGCACGGTATCCTCGTCTTCCACCAGCAGGATATCCCCGCCGCCGGCCCAGCTGGCCGGCTCCTCGCGCGTGCGCGCGGGCGCCGGCTCGGCCGCGCCGGCATGGTGAACGGGCAGGAACATGGAAAAACGCGCGCCCTTGCCCGGTTCGCTGTCGGCGAAAATAAACCCGCCCGATTGTTTGATGATCCCATACACCGTCGACAGCCCCAGCCCGGT
>CAXTOI010000148.1:0-5531 GCA_964245645.1 uncultured Novosphingobium sp.
TCGAGCGGTTCTGGGCCGGGGCGCTGCGCCGGGCGGTGATTGATGGCGATGTCGAGACCGGTTCGATGATGGCCGGGCAGTCAGTCGGCATGGTCACCCGCGAAGAGCCGGTGGCGGCTATCATCGCCGAACTGGTCGGAGAATGCGAGGCAGCGCTGGACCGGCGGCTGGTGGCTGCCTAATCCGCCAGCGCAAGTTCACTGCGGCTGAGCTTGTCGATCACTTCTTCCAGCGGTTCGATCACGGTTACGCTGCGGCCCTCGCCGAAGCGAATGCGGGTGCCTTCGGTAACCGGCGAGATGAAGGTGACCTGCGCGGCGTTGATGGCGGTGATCACGCGATCGACGCTGGTAAGTTTCACGTACATGTCAGGCTCTCCTTTTATGGCCGGTCAAGTTAATCCATTCGGCACAGGAAGCCAGCCCCGTCTGCGCAGGAAAGCGGCGACGCCGGTCTTGCAAACGGAACGCTTCGGCGAACCGTCGCCGACGCAAAGGCTGACCGCTGAGCCTATTTAGTTGTTTGCTGACAATGGTTTGATCAGATCCTCGCGACCGGCAGCGCCAAATTCGGGCTGTGGCAGGCGGATCGTGCAGCCGGAACTATCGAAACGGCAGGTAATTCCGTTTCAGGTCTCGCAACAACGGAGAAATCCAAATGTACGCCAAATCCCTCTTGCTCTCCGCCGCCTTGTTCACCCTGCCTGCGGCCTCCGCCTTTGCCCAATCCACGGCCGACCAGCCGGCGTCATCCGCAACTGACGCTGCACCTCAGGCCGGCTCGTCAGCAGCTGCGCCGGCGGCGGCTGGTCCGATCGTTCCTGCCACGCTGGCCGATCTGAAGCCCAACGCCGCGGTCTATGACGCGGCCGGAGGACAAGTCGGGACGCTCGAGGCGGTGACCAGCACGGGCGCTACGGTGTTTACCGGCACTGCCCGCGCGCAGATCCCGGTCGGGTCGTTCAGCAAGAACGCACAGGGCCTGGTTATCGGCATGACCAAGTCGCAACTCGAAGCCGCGGTAGCCCAGGCGTCAACGGCGAAGAAGTAATACCGAGTTTCATGGGTTGCGAGCTATGGCCCCCTCCCCGGTTGGGGAAGGGTTGGGGAGGTGTATTCACGCCGATGCCGACGCTCGGCCTATCGGCCTTGCTCCCCCACCCCACGCTCCCCGCCGGGAGGGGAGAAGAAGATAGGCAAGGCGCTTTCTCCGGAAGCGGAAGCCGGCGTGGCGTGGGGATCATGCGGTTTTGATGGCAAGCCGCCAGATCTTCCCGTATCGCGCGTTGGCGCCCGCATCGGGCAATCCCAGGAGGATGCATGAAATTGAGATTGTTCGCGGCGGCCCTGATCAGCCTTGCCATGGTTTTCCCGGCCGTCGCGCAGAATGCCCCCGATGACCTCCACTGCTTTCTGCTCAGCAATGTCTACGCAAAAGCCGAGAAAGACGACAAGCGCCGGACCCTCGCCGCGCAGGCCGCGATGTTCTACCTCGGCAAGATCGACGGCCGGGTGAACCCCGCCGCGCTAGGCGCGGCGGTGCGGGCGCCGCTGAGCCCCCAGACAGCCGGGCCCCAGATGACCGCCTGCGCCCAGCGCCTGGCCCGCGCCGAATTTGGCTTGCAAAAAACGCTGCAGTCGGTTGCGCCCAGGCAGCCCGTGGCGAAGTAGCAGTTTTGCGGGTGATCGATGAGCTTATGCAGACACGCCACTCCGGCGCGCAGCACAAGCCGACTTAGGACGGGCTAAACACCTTGTGGTATCTCGCGCTCAAGGCCGGCCTGTCCGGCATGCTCATCGCAGCCGTGTCCGAGGTAGCCAAGCGCTACCCCGGCTTCGGCGCGATGATCGCTTCGCTGCCGCTGGTTTCGGTGCTGGGGATGATCTGGCTGTGGCACGATCGCCCCGATCCGGCGAACATGGCCGCGCACGCCGAGGCGACGTTCTGGTTCGTGCTGCCGTCGCTGCCGATGTTTTTGCTGATGCCGCTGCTGATGCGGCATGGCGTCGGCTTCTGGGCCGCGCTGGTGGCGGGATGTACGCTGACGATCGGGCTTTATGCAGGTATGACGTGGATGGCGCCTCGGTTTGGATTGAGGCTGTAGGCACATACACGATCGTCTTCATCCGTCCTGCGCACCCACGGCCGTCTCCTAGGGTGTGTTGACATTCATCTCATACCGGGCTGCAAATGGCGCTTTCCCGCGCTTCCGGTGCTCACGTACTGAAGTACGCTGCGCTCCGGGTCGCGGCAAAACACCATTTTCGCCGACGGCCTGAGCCAAACGTCAACACACCCTAAGTAGACGGTAGTAAGATACATCACGTTCGAATGCGGGGCGACCGGTTCGCGACAAACTATTCCTCGTAACTCGCAGTCGTCTTTGCCCGAACCTCCTGCGCGGTCACGCCCGGCGCGCATTCGACAAGCCGGAAAGGCGTGCCATGATCGGCGCGCCGGAACAGGGCGAGATCGGTGATGATCATGTCCACCACATTGCGGCCGGTCAGCGGCAGCGTGCACGCGGGGATGAACTTGGGGGTGCCGTCCTTTGCGGTATGCTCCATCACGACGATGATCTTCTTGACGCCGGCCACGAGATCCATCGCGCCGCCCATGCCCTTGATCATCTTGCCGGGGATCATCCAGTTGGCGATGTCGCCGTCTTCGGCGACTTCCATCGCGCCCAGCACAGTGAGGTCGATCTTGCCGCCGCGGATCATGGCGAAGCTGGCGGCGCTATCGAAATAGGCCGATTGCGGCAATTCGCTGATGGTCTGCTTGCCGGCATTGATCAGGTCGGCATCCTCCTCGCCTGCGTAAGGAAACGGGCCGATGCCCAGCATGCCGTTTTCGGATTGCAGCGTCACGGTGACGCCGTCGGGGATGTGATTGGCGACCAGTGTGGGGATGCCGATGCCCAGGTTCACGTAGAACCCGTCCTGCAATTCGCGCGCGGCGCGGGCGGCCATGTCATCGCGGGTCCATGGCATGTCAGACGGTCTCCCTTTCCCGAACGGTGCGGAATTCGATTTTCTTGTGGTACGGTGCGCCGCAGACCAGCCGTTGCACATAGACGCCGGGCAAGTGGATCGCTTCCGGGTCAAGGGCTCCGGGCTCGACGATCTCTTCCACTTCGACCACGCAGACCTTGCCGGATTGCGCGGCGGGCACGTTGAAATTGCGTGCGGTCTTGCGGAAGATGACGTTGCCGGTGGTGTCGGCCTTCCAGCCCTTGACGATGGCCAGATCGGCGACGATGCTGCGTTCCAGCACGTATTCCTGATCGATGCCATCGGGACCGGCGAAATTCATCGTCGGCTTGCCCTCGGCGACCAAAGTGCCGACCCCGGTCTTGGTATAGAACCCCGGTATGCCCGCACCGCCGGCTCGCAATCGCTCCGCCAGCGTGCCCTGGGGCGTGAATTCCACCTCCAGCTCGCCGGCCAGATATTGCCGCTCGAATTCCCGGTTCTCGCCGACATAGGAGCTGATCATCTTTTTCACCTGACGCATACGCAGCAGCTTGCCGAGGCCCTCGTTGTCGATGCCGGCGTTGTTCGAAGCGATCGTCAGCCCCTTTACGCCCGTGGCCAGGATGGCGTCGATCAGCCGCTCGGGAACGCCCGACAGACCGAAGCCGCCACTGGCGATCAGCATACCCTCGAACAGCAGCCCGTCCAGCGCCGCTGCGGCATCCGCGTAGATCTTGTTCGGCATTCCAACCCCTTGTTCAATCTGCAATCCGGCGAATAGTGCGGTTACCCGGCGCGCGCAACCGATCAGCCGTGGCGATCCGCCCAACCCGGCCGGGGCGATCTGCACAGGCCAGACTTAGCGTCGGATTTCCCGTCACTGCGAACCCTCTGGCCAAGACCCTGCGGCCCTATGCATCGGGTCTGGTGGACAAATCCAGCCCAAACCGCAAACAGTCCTTCCCGGCAGAAGAAGGCGCATTTGACCGGGCTGGGCGAAAGCCGCTGCAATCGTTATGCCATGCGCGTGAATGGCATCCAGCGAGGAGATGGCTATGGCAACGAGCGCCGGCGGCGGCAGGGTCTGGGACGGGCCGACGCGGCTGTTTCATTGGCTGCTGGTCGGGCTGTTCGCTTTTTCATGGTGGACTGCCGAGCATGACCAGATGGATCGGCACCTCGTCTCCGGCTTGATCCTGCTGGCGCTGCTGGTGTTTCGGCTTCTGTGGGGCGTTGTTGGCGGCAGCACCGCACGGTTTTCGCACTTCGTCAAAGCACCGCGCCATGTGCTGAGATATCTGCGCGGCGAGCAGGCGGTGACCGCGCCGGGCCACAATCCGCTGGGCGCTTACAGCGTCGTGGCGCTGCTCGGCTTGCTGGTGATCCTGGTGGTGGCGGGGCTGTTCGCGGTGGATGTCGATGGATTGGAATCGGGGCCGCTGGCCGATCTGGTGACGTTCGATCACGGCCGCCTCGCATCGCATCTGCACGGGCTCGCGTTCAAGCTGCTGGAATGGCTGATCCTGCTGCATATCCTGGCGGTACTGTATTACGGCCTGCATGGGCGCAATCTGCTGCTGCCGATGATCACCGGACGCGATCGGCACCTGCCGCAGGGCAGCGCGGTGCTGCAAAGCGCGCCGCTGTGGCGGCTGCTCGGCGCGCTGGCCATTGCCGGTGCGCTGGCCTGGTGGGTCAGCAAGGGTCTGCCGCTGTAACTGGCGGGTGACGATGTGGGCCAACGCGGGTTTATCGAGACCCTGGTCGCTCTCTCCGGGCTGGCTCCAGCGGTCCGGCCAGCGCAACATAGGCCTGCGCCATTGCCGCGCGGGCCTGTTCCTCCGCCTGTAACGCAGCGACTGCCTCGACCTCGCCAGCCAGCGCATCGCGCTGGGGCAATGTTCCGGCGCGGACGCGCAGGTCCTGCTGCGCCGCGACGGCGCGGGCATGTTCGGCTTGGGACTGCGCCTGGCTCGCTGCGGCTTGCGCTGCAGCGTAGCGGGCCAACGCATCTGTCGCGAACGATCCGTGGGCATCGCGTGGCGGCAAGGGAATGGGACCGCCAGGCATGTCGGCGACCAGTTCCGGCGCCGACCCGGCGAGCACCGCCAGCCGTTCGCGCAAGGCAGCGATCTCGCCTCGGGTCCGCGCCTGATCGGCTCGCGTTGCTGGCGATACGCCTTGCCGGCCATCGAGCCCCGCGCGCACGGCGAGCAGAACCAGCGCGGACTGTTGCGCACGCAGGGCAATGTAGCGGGCCGCTATTTCGTAGGGCAGCCTGGCCTGCCCCGATATCGGCACCGGCGCCCGCACAAATGCCGTGGCGCGCGCGCGTTCGTTCAGGGTGGTCAATTGCGCATCGCCCAGACGCTGCCACCAGCTTGCGCCGGGCAGATCTGCGACCGATCTGTGACTTTGCCGACAGCCCGGCGATGGCGGCGCGGTAGGCCCGGTCACGCAGGCGGATAACGCCATGAGCAACACCACCGCCGATACCGCGCGAGGGGCCACGCGGCCCGGGCGAACCCCCCCCGCCCCCCAAAAAAATCACCGTGG
>CAXTOI010000148.1:5541-8046 GCA_964245645.1 uncultured Novosphingobium sp.
CTCATGGCAAGCCTTGCAGCTGCCGCCGACCGCCGGGAACTGGGTTTTCACCTGATCGAGATTGCCGCTGGCGGCGGCCACGCGCAGCGCCGCTGCCGCCTTGACCAGCTTGGCCGCATCACCTTTGAATTCATCGTTCTTTTCCCAGATCGCCGGGAGCGCAGCGGTCTTTACGCCCGGCTGTGGCCCGGTCCCCTGCGGGAAATACCCGTTCACCTTGCCGGCGGCCTGTTCGATCGCCACGGCGCCGGCGGCGATCGCGCCATTGTCGGGCGTCGGCAATTTGATCTGGTCGCTGATCGCCTTCATGCCCTTGCCCATCAGCTTGAAATTAGCCTGCCGGGCCGCGATTGTGTCAGCGGGCGAGGCCGCATAGGCGACGATCCCGCAGCACAGCATGCCGGCCGCGACCGCCGCCGACTTTACAAACTTTGCTCGTTTCGATTCGATCGAGTACATAGGTATCTCCAGATGTCGGCGCAGGATAACCGATGGGACAGCTTTTGCCAGCCGGCATGCTGTTTCGGCGCAAGAAATTAGAAAAGAGAAATGTCAAAACATTCAATCCCTATTCCGTCAATTCCAACAGTACTGACGCAATTTATAGTTTGGCTGCATATAAGCTTTGCATTTAAGTGACAGGCATGCGTCACTACACATTACAACTATACGTATTTTTCCTGGGTTGTGTCGTATTATGTGAACCAATTCAATGCTTCTGACGTTTGGCACGATAATTGCTGATTAGTTGTAATTCAGGTTTGCGCGAACCGGCTTGATCCGGCCGAATGGCAGACTGCAAATTAAGGAAGCGCCGTGCCTAAATCTTTTATCGTCTCGCTTGCTGCGCTCGCCTGTGGCCTGGGTTCGAGCGCCGCCAATGCCGCAAGCATCGAAGTAACGGTGTCTGAGCCCGGAAAGTCGGGAATAAGCCAGGTCGTGGCTTCCTGGATGCAGGATCAAAATCCGACCCCGGACGATTATTCCACCAATTATTTCACGACGGTTCCGGTCTGGGATGCAACCGGCTTAGGCGGCGATACTGAAGTTACCTGGTATTCCGAGTCTCATAACGGCGGGTTCACCAATTTTAGCGAGGAGTTCAACGTATTAGCTCCTGTCAGCTACGCTTTTACCGAGAGCTCGCCGACATTCGTGCTGGGAACCTATTACGGGGTCGATATCAAACCGGATTATAATTATCTTACGGCCACTTATACCATAGCGGCAGTGTCTACGCCGCAGTTCAAATCGGCGTTGGTCCATTTGATCCCGTTTGCTGCGCCCCCGGCGGCGGTGCCTGAGCCTGCCACCTGGGCAATGATGTTGGCCGGTTTCGGCATGATCGGGCTGGTCGCGCGTCGCCAGCAGAAATTCGCCGTAACTTATGGCTAAGTTGTTGAATTCATAACACGCTGCGGGCTATTTCGGCTTGCGCAGGATGATGTAAACAGCGCCGGCGCCGCCGTGGCGGGGATGGGCCGGGCGGATCGCGGCAATGCGCGAGGCATGATTGCCTTGGGCGAGCCAGTCGAGAAATTTTGCACGGATCGCACCGCGGTGGCTGGAGCGGTCGGCAGGCGCGATTTGCGGGCGTGGGCGGCCGGTGATCAGCAAGACCAGCCGTGCTCCCTGAGCTACGGCCAAGGTTAGCCCGTGGTTAAGCCGTGCATAGGCTGCGTCCAAAGTTGCGCCGTGGAGATCGAGGGTGAAATCCGGACTGGCCATGCCGCGCGCCAGTCTGCGATCCCAGTTCGCATCCAGCGTATGGCCATCGAGCATGCGAGCAGCGGGCGGCGGTGGCGGCGTGACCTGCGGCTGCGCGATGTGCCTGCGTTTGGCTTGCGGGCCCGTGGGCGGCGTGAGTGATGACTGCGGCAGCGCTTCGGCAGGCACCGCTGCAGCCACGACTGGCTCGAACGGGCGCACCGTATCGGTGACTCGCGCCCAGAGTGCGGCTTCTTCCGGTGACAATCGGCGGCTCGGCGGCCTCACCGCGCGGGCAAGCGGGCTAATGTTCCTTTGGGCAGCAGGATCCATGCCGTCCCGCGGCTGGCCAGGCCGCCCGCCGTCAGCCGCGCGTCGGGACCGGAGCCCCAGAAGCTGTCAAAGCGATTGGCGCCCTTGATCGCGCCGCCGGTGTCCTGGGCGATCCACAGCCCGCTCACGGTCGGACCGCCGGCAGAGTTGGGCGCAAGCGCGAGGAACACCGGCGCGCCGAGCGGCACGAACAGCGGATCGGCGGCCAGGCTGACATGCCCCCGCACCGGAACGCCCAGCGCGCCGATCGGGCCGTCACCGATGATCTCGCGAAAGAATACCCAGCTCTTGTTCTGGTTCATCAGCGCGGGCGCCGCGTCGGGGTGATCGCGCAGATATTGCATGATGCCCTGCATCGAGCCGGCATATTGCCCGGGCGCGGTGCCGATCAGGCCTTGGCCACTCATGATCGGGCCGATGCCGGTGTAGTTCTGGCCATTATCGGCGGCATAGCCGATGCGGATG
>CAXTOI010000149.1:0-8025 GCA_964245645.1 uncultured Novosphingobium sp.
CAACCTGATGGCCGACATCGCCGGCCCGGACAACCCGCCGCTGCCGCCGCTGCGCCTCGCGCCGTACCAGCACATCGAGCTTGAGCCCGGTTAGCCCGGCCACGATCTTGAGCTTGGCCAACCGGCGGCCATCGCCTTGCGGGCGCAGGTCGGCCGCGATCGGCTCGGCCGGTGTAGTCCCGATCGCGCCCGTCGCATCGACCCGGAAACGCAGCGCCGGCGCAAAGCATTCCTTCGCTGCCTGCCCCGGCAATACGGTCGCATGGGGTTCGCCCGCCGCGATCGCCACCAGCACGCGCGCTTCGCCGTGCAGCGCCTTGAACATGCGCACTTCTTCGTTGACCCAGCGCGAGCGGGCGGAGTCCGGCGAGGCGACGACGATCAGGAACTGCGCTGCAGCCAGCGCACCCTTCAGTTCTGCCGACAGATCGCCGGACGCGGCCAGTTCATCGCGATCCCTGAAGATCGGGGTGAGGCGCCGCGGCACTGGCCCGACTGCTGTGGTTGTGCCGACGAGCTTGGCCGGAAGGCGGTAGAATTCCAGCACCCGATGGAGCCATGTCGCGGTTTTCGCATCGGCATGGCTGTAGCTGATGAAAGCGCGATAGGTATGTTGACCGGCTTGATCCACGAAGATCGAAATCCCTGCTGTGCGCGCATCGTGAACTAAATCACACCAAAAGGCATCTGCAGAAAATCTTTCAGTCTGGTCTATGCTAACACTGATTCATTATCTCGTTGCCACTACGAGATTCCGCCGGCTTTGCCGGAGTGCGGACCGATAGCGCCATCAAACCTTGGCGCGCTGCAATCGATACTTCAAACCGAATCCAACCCGTAAGCCGTATGCAGCACCCGCACCGCCAGCTCCGTCTCATCCTCGTCGATCAGCACCGACACCTTGATCTCGCTGGTGGAGATCGCCTGGATATTGATCCCGCGGTCGGCCAACGTCTTGAACATCGTTGCCGCCACCCCGGCGTGGCTGCGCATGCCGACACCCACGACGCTGATCTTCGCCACCTTGCCGTTAGCGATGATCTGGGCATAGCCGATGGTGTCGCGGTGTTCCTCCAGCAACGCCCGCGTGCGCGCCAGATCGGCGGCGGGAACGGTGAAGGTCACGTCGGTTTCGGGCAGTTCCCGCGCGATGTTCTGGATGATCATGTCGACGTTGATGTTGGCGGCGGACAAGGGTCCGAAGATCGCGGCCACCGCGCCGGGGCGGTCAGCGATGCGCGTCAGGGTAACCTTGGCTTCGTTCTTGTCGGCAGCGATGCCGGTGATCAGCTGGCTTTCCATGTCGGCTCCTTCCAATTCGGCTAGCTCGTCTTCACTGATGATCATAGTTCCAGGCAGCGTGTCGGCGGCGGGCGCATCGTCATCGATGAACGACGACAACACCTGAACGCGCACGCCTTCCTTCATCGCCAGGCTGACCGAGCGGGTCTGCAAGACCTTCGAGCCGACGCTGGCCAGTTCGAGCATTTCTTCATACGTCACATGCCGCAGCTTGCGCGCCTTGGCGACGATGCGCGGGTCGGTGGTGTAGACGCCATCGACATCGGTGTAGATGTCGCAACGATCGGCCTTGATCGCCGCCGCCACCGCCACTGCCGATGTGTCGGAGCCGCCGCGCCCCAGCGTCGAGATGCGATTGTCCGCGGTCAGCCCCTGGAAACCGGGAATGACCGCGATCTCGCCCGAAGCCACGCTCGCGAGCAAAGCGTCGGAGGCGATATTCTCGATGCGCGCGCTGGCATGGGCATCGTCGGTGCGCACCGGCAATTGCCAGCCGAGCCAGCTGCGCGCGCGGCTGCCCAGCGCCTGCAGATGCAGCGCCAGCAAGCCGCTCGTCACCTGCTCGCCCGCCGCCACCACGATGTCGTATTCGGCGGGATCGTACAACGCATGGGCTTCGCGGCAGAAGTTCACCAGCCGATCGGTCTCGCCCGACATCGCCGACACCACCACCGCGACCTCATGTCCGGCCGCCTGCTGGCGGCGCACGATCTGGGCCACGCGACGGATGCGTTCGGTTCCGGCCATCGAAGTGCCGCCGAATTTCATCACGATGCGGGCCACGTCGATTGCCTCCCCAAATCCTGAACCAAAAGCAGACGAAAATGCGCGCCGACCCCTCGACCGTGCGGCGGGGGCGCTTTAGGAAAGGCGCATGAGCAATGCAACCACTCCCGTTTTGGCGCCCGCGTTGACCGCGGCCACGATCCGCCCCGACGAGGCCGCCCATTTTGGCGCGCTCGCCGCCGACTGGTGGGATCCCCAGGGATCGTCGGCGATGCTGCATCGGCTGAATCCGGTGCGGCTGGGCTTCATCCGCGCGGCGGTGGACGCGCATTGGCACATCGAGCCAAGCGCGTTGAAACCACTGGCAGGGCGGCGGGCGCTCGATGTCGGCTGCGGCGCGGGCCTGCTGTGCGAACCGCTTGCCCGGCTGGGCGCTGAGGTAACCGGGGTGGACGCCGCCTTCGAGAATGTCTCCGCCGCACAAGCCCATGCCGTGGGCAGCGGCCTGGCGATCGACTATCGCAGCGGCGACGTGGCCGAACTCGCGCTCGCCGGCTACGATCTGGTCTGCGCGCTGGAAGTGATCGAGCATGTCGCCGACAAGCCGGCCTTCCTGCGCGCGCTGGGCACAGCGCTGGCGCCCGGCGGACTGATGATCCTGTCCACCCCCAACCGCACCGCGCGCTCGCGGCTGCTGGTGGTGGAAGGCGCCGAACGGCTGGGTGCGATCCCGCGCGGCACCCACCATTGGGATGATTTCGTCACCCCGCCGGAATTGTTGGCGCTGCTGGCCGACGCCGGCCTGACGATGAGCGCCCCGCAAGGCATCGCCTGGTCGCCGGGCAGGGGGCTGCATCTGGCCGGCGATTTCGCGCTCAATTACATCGTCACCGCAACCCGCTGAATAGGCCCCGGCTTGCGTCTCCGGCCCGGTCTCGCTAACCGCGCGGTCATGGAATACATCAGCAGCCGAGGGCGCGCCGCCGCGCTGGATTTCGAAAGCGCGACGCTGGCGGGGCTGGCGAGTGACGGCGGGCTGTACCTGCCGCGCGCGTGGCCGCGGTTCTCCCGTGCCGAGATCGCTGCCCTGGCGGGTCTGCCGTATGCCGAGCTGGCAGCGTGCATCATGCAGCCGTTTGTCGGCGCCAGCCTGACGCCGGAGCGGCTGCGCGAATTGACGCATGCGGCGTATGGCCGTTTCGCGCATGTCGCGGTCACCCCGCTGCGTCAGCTCGATGAGCAGAACTGGCTGCTGGAGCTGTTCCATGGCCCGACGCTGGCGTTCAAGGATGTCGCGCTGCAATTGCTGGGGCTGTTCTTCGAGGAATTCCTGGGGCGTGACGAGCAAAACCTGACGATCGTCGGCGCGACCTCGGGCGATACCGGATCGGCGGCGATCGACGCGGTGGCGGGGCGAGCAAAGATCGACATATTCATGCTGTATCCCAAGGGCCGGATCAGCGATGTGCAGCGCCGCCAGATGACCACGGTGCTGGCGCCCAACGTCCATAATATCGCCATTTCGGGCACCTTCGACGATGCGCAGGCGATGGTGAAGCGCATGTTCAACGATCCGGCGATGACCGGGCGGTTCAATATCGGCGCGGTCAATTCGATCAACTGGGCGCGGCTGATGGCGCAGGTAGTCTATTATTTCGCGGCGGCGCTGCAACTGGGCGCGCCGCATCGCCCGGTTGCTTTTGCCGTGCCCACGGGCAATTTCGGCGATGTGTTTGCGGGCTATGTCGCGGCGCAAATGGGGCTGCCGATCGAGCGGCTGATCGTGGCGACCAACGTCAACGACATCCTCTATCGCGTGCTGACCAGCGGCGATTATTCGCAACGCGTAGTCACGCCGACGGCGGCGCCATCGATGGATATCCAGGTATCGTCGAATTTCGAGCGCCTGCTGTTCGATCTCGGTGGCCGCGATGGCAAGGCGCTGGCCGCGCAGATGGCCGGCTTCGAGCAAAGCAAGGCGATGCAGCTGACCAACGCCCAACGGGAAGGCGCCGCCGCGTTGTTCTCGACCGCGCGCGCCGATGCCGATGACATGTCGCGGGCAAGCTCGTGGGCATGGCAAAAGGCCGGCGAACTGATCGATCCGCATACCGCGATCGCGCTTCACGCCGCCCGCACCGCCGGGATCGACCGCGCGATCCCGGTCGTCACCCTGGCCACCGCGCATCCGGCCAAGTTCTCCGACGCGGTCGAACGCGCCACCGGCCAGCGCCCGCCGCTGCCCAGCCGGGTCGGCGATCTGTTCGAGCGCGAGGAACGCTGTGTCGATCTGCTCGAGGGCGGTTACCCGGCAATCACCGATTATATCGCCGCCCACGCCGCGCCGCGGGTCTGAACCGTGGCGAGCCTCGCCGGCGCACCGTTGATCCTGGCCGGAGAAGGCTGGGCCGATTACGGGCTGATCGATTCAGGCCACGGCCGCAAGCTCGAACGCTATGGCCGATGGCGCTTCATCCGCCCGGAGCCGCAAGCCTTGTGGTCGCCGCGTCTGCCGGCGTGGACCGCGCATGGCGAATTCGTGCCCGGCTCCGATGAGGATGGCGGTGGCCGCTGGCACTACACCGAGCGCGTGCCCGAGGCAGGCTGGCCGCTGGCCCGTCATCAAAAAGGGGGGGGCGAGGTGCGCTTTACCGCGCAATGCACGCCGTTTCGCCATCTCGGTTTCTTCCCCGATATGGCCCCGGTGTGGGACTGGATGGGCGAGCAGCTCGGGCGGCGCGAGGACGCGAACACGCTCAATCTGTTCGGCTACACCGGCGTCGGCACGCTGTCGCTCAGCGCCCATGGCCCGGTCACTCACGTCGATGCCTCGAAGAAATCGGTCGCCCAGGCCCGCGCTAACGCCGAATTGTCCGGCATGGCGCAGCGTCCGATCCGCTGGATAACCGACGACGCCGCCAAATTCGCTGCCCGCGAGGTTCGTCGCAACAAACGCTACGACGGCATCATCCTCGATCCCCCCAAATTCGGTCGCGGTCCCGAGGGCGAAGTCTGGCGGTTGGAAGAGCATCTTCCCGCGCTCATCGCCGATTGTCGCCGCCTCCTCAATGCGGATAGCCGCTTCCTGTTCCTGACGGTTTATGCGGTGCGCATGTCCGCACTGGCGCTCGCCGAATTGCTGGGCGAGGTGTTTGCCGAATTGCCCGGCATCATCGAACATGGCGAACTGGCAGTGCGCGAGGATGGAGAAGACGGACGGCTGCTGCCGACAGCAATCTTTGCCCGCTGGCGCAATCAATAGATTTGTCCCAAATGCCCTTGCCGTAAGCCAATCTGAGGAATTGCGCGCCTTGACAAAGATCCTGTATTTGACGCGAAGTTCCATCACCGATTTTATACGCCAGCCCCAGGCTGGAACATATACCAAAAAATCCCCGACGCAGCTTCATGCCGAATGTCGTAGCCGCGCCTGCCCCGGCCAGGCTCCGCGCGGCCGCTGTGCCGGATCGTCTCGTGATGGTCGGCTTGTTCGATCACGTACCCAATGCAGAGGGGCTGACCTGGTTTGCAGATCAGGTCTGGCCTTCGCTTTCCAAGATGTTTCCGACCGCGCAACTGCACGCCATCGGCAGGTTCGGCGCTGATCTGGCAGCCCGTTTGCCATCGGTATGCTTTCACGGCTTTGTTGACGATCTGGCATCGGAGTACGATCGAGCCGCCGTCGTCGTTGCGCCCGTTCGATCTGGGGGCGGCACGCAGATCAAGGTGATAGAAGCCCTTGCTCACGGCCGACCCCTCGTCTCATCGACCTTCGCGCACTCCGGCTTCGCTGAGGAGCTCGTCGCCGGGGAAAGCCTGCTTACGGCAGATACCGCCTCGGACTGGGTCGCAGCATGCCGCACCCTGCTGAGCAATAGCGAAGCCGCCGAAACCATGGGTCGCCAAGGTGCGCGTCAGGTATCGCATCATTATGGCCTCGATCGCATGAAGCGTGGCGTGAGATCCACGCTCGACCTGCTGAGAGACGGTTTGTAAGTTCGGATGCGCACTCCGAGCAAACCTCGAACCCACCACCGATCCGCTCTCGCCCTCGCTCCGGCAACGCGTTATGATCCCCATCGGAGGGGCCATGAGCGATTTTCCCGAGGTATTCGCCGACATCGCACAAGGTGCAATGGCCGCTCGCGCGCTCGAGCCCGCGACCGGCGCAGTCCCCGGCCACACGCATGAAACCGCCTGCCTCAACTGCGGTACCGCGCTGACCGGACCTTATTGCGCCAACTGCGGGCAGGCAGCGCACGTCCACCGCACCCTGGCTGCATTCTTCCACGATCTGCTTCACGGGGTGTTCCACTTCGAGGGCAAGATCCTGCACACCGTGCCGCTGCTCGCATGGCGACCGGGACGATTGACCCGCGAGTATATCGATGGACGCCGCGCCAGCTACATTTCGCCGGTCGCCCTGTTCCTGTTCGTCGTGTTCGTCACCTTCGCGCTGTTTCACGCGCTGGACAGCGAACCGCATCCGTTGGTCCACCACACGACCAGCGGCGCCGTGGCGCAAATCCATGCCCGGATCGCCGGGCTCGAGGCGCAGCGGCAACAAGCGCTCGCCCGGCACCGCGACACGGCAGCCATCGACGATCGGCTGAACAGATCGCGTCAGGGTCTGGCTGAGGTCGAACAGACCGGACGCGAATTCGAGATCGACGATGCTTCCGGTCGGCAGCATGCATCCGGCGCGGGCATGGCCGGGATGATCCAGCGCGTGATCGATGCCGGCCGGGCCAATCCCGATCTTGCGCTGTTCAAGCTCGAGTATAACGCCTATAAATACAGCTGGCTGCTCATCCCGCTGAGCGTGCCGTTCGTCTGGCTGTTGTTTCCCTTCGATCGGCGCTTTCATATCTACGACCACACCGTCTTTGCGACCTACTCGCTCAGCTTCATGTATGTGCTGCTGGCCGTGATCACCTTGTGTTCGGTGATCGGTTCGAAGTCGCTGTCGGATGTGCTGGTGACGGCGTTGGTCCTTTATGCCCCCTTCCACATGTACCGTCACCTGCACGAAACCTATGCGCTCGGTTTCGGCGCTGCCGTGCTGCGCACCATGCTGCTCACCATCTTCGCGACATTTACCCTGTGCGTCTGGGGCGTCATGCTGCTGGCCATGCTGACGGCCGGATAAACCGCGTCTTACCGCTTCCGGCTATCGGCCAAAGTTACCGGCAACAGCGGACTGTCGATCTGGGCAAAGGCCTGGCGCATTGCCGTATGCCAGCAATCCGAATCCCGAATTGCCCGATTGAACTCGGGGAACGAGCCATCGCCGCCGCCGCAGACATCGACCGCCGCGTCGTCCAGCCGCCGATAAAGCCGCCGCGCCCGCTCCGGCGTAGCCGGCGTGCGATCGAGATGATGAAGCGTGATGGTCGGCGCCCCATCACCGGCCCGTACCGCGGGTGCCGCGTGCACGGTGGTGACCGCGATCACGAACAGGCAGGCCAGCGCCAGCGGTGCAGCGGCCAACAGCGTCAGCCCCCGGCTGAAGCGGCGCGAACAGGCAGATGGTTTGGTCGTCATTGCAAAGCTCCTCTGTTTCAGGAAACCGCTATTTGCGATTCTTGCACTTGCGCCGAAAGAGACAGTTCAGTACAATTCATCAGAACTGTACCGCACCGATCGACAGGACAACATTGGTGACTTTGCCGGACACTACTCACGCTACAACGCGCACCGAGCAGGTGATGCGACTTGTCCACAAGCGGATCGAGCAGCGCACGCTGCCGCCCGGCACCCGCCTGCCATCGGTTCGCGCGATGGCGCTGAGCACCGGCTATTCCAAGTCTACGGTGGTCGAGGCTTATGATCGCCTCGCCGCGCAAGGCGCGATCCGGGCTCGCGCCGGCTCGGGCTTTTACGTCGCGGCCCCGCTCGCGCCGTTGGCGCTGGGCGAGCTGGAGGCCAAGCAGGAGCGCGATATCGATCCCGTCTGGATGCTCCGGCAGTGCGGCGAAGAAGCCGGCGGCATGATCC
>CAXTOI010000150.1:0-8014 GCA_964245645.1 uncultured Novosphingobium sp.
ATATTGCCCTGGACCAGGGCAATATCGAGTGCATGCAACCCCCAGCCGCCATAAACGGCATGCGCGAGCATCGGCCGCAAGAGATCCGCATATCGACCGGGCTCGACCATGACGCGCAGCACATTGCCCTGGCGATCCGAGCTACAAGTGCCGGAAAGCTGTCCGATCACCTTGATCCAGGGCGGATCATCGGCTGGCGCCAGGGCTGGCTTGGGGAAGTAACTCTCCAGACTGGCGGAGCCGCCGCCAGGCGCGGCGGGGCTGCTGCAGGCCGCGACCATGCCGCCGCCGGGGCTGTGTCCGAACACGCGGTTATTGGCCTGGTCGTCCGACTGATAGCTGCCCCAGACATAAGCGCAGCCGGTTTGAGCAGCGGTGGAGCACAGCGGGATGTGCGCGAACGTGCCGCCGACGATGTTCCCGGCGGGCACGACGAGCCCGGGATCGCCTGCGAGCAGCGCCGAAACCAGCAGCGCCTGCGCCGGTTGCCCGTCGATATGATCGTGGATCAGGCGCTGCAGCAGGATCGTGCCCTGGCTGTGTCCGATCAGAACCACTCCGCGGCCATGATTGTCATGCGCTAGATA
Source organism: uncultured Novosphingobium sp. (assembly GCA_964245645.1). Taxonomy (GTDB): domain Bacteria; phylum Pseudomonadota; class Alphaproteobacteria; order Sphingomonadales; family Sphingomonadaceae; genus Novosphingobium. Next base: position 588 of record CAXTOI010000150.1, read on the forward strand.
GCTGCGCCATGCGCCAAGAATGTCGCGATAGGGACCGTCCCAGTTAAGCTCTTCTCCCGAGGCGAGCTTGGCCCGCAGATTCGCCAGCGTTGCCTGGCGATAAAGCGGTGCGAACAGCCTACAGCGCGACGCGAGCCGGCCAGCCTGCGTCCGGATCGCGGTCATGACCTCGGAACTGGGTGCAAGATCGCTGTAGTTGCTAGGCTCATGCGATACGGTGGGATAAACATAGAAGCAGTCGATAGCCGGTGCTGGCGCGGCGACGAACGGATCGGGTTGCCGCGTGCCATCGGCAGAGATCGCGATCGCATCGAGATTGGCCGTGCAGGCGGTTTCTGCGCCCGGGCGACATGCCCAGCTCGCGGCTGCCGCGTAGTCGGGCGCCGCTGAAGTTGGAAAGCCAGGTCCGCTGTCTGCCGCCGTTGCTTGAGCCGAAGGCCACAGGAAGGCGATTGCGGCTAACACTGCTGGGACGAAGTTCCGCATGGCACCTCCGGGGAGCAACTCCATTTCAGTCATACCGGGCCCGGCATGAGCTTGCATAGGGGAATATGGTCATCCACCGCAAAAGGCGGCGGACCCATGTCGCCGTTGGCGATCGGTCACTCAATTCAGTCGTCTGCCAAACCTCCAAGCACCTCGGAAATCTGGGCACGCGCATCTGGATCACGAGTGATTTCGAGCAGCGAAATCAGGCTCGATCGAGCAGGCTCGGTGGCCCCGAACATCAGCTGCAGTCGTGCCAATGAGCCCCAGCCCTGCGGATTGTTGGGCGCCACGGTTGTCATGCGTTCATACACGGCACCCGCCCGCTCGTAGTCCCGAGCCTGCTCGGCCCGCGAGGCCTGATTCTGCAGCAGGCGCACCAGCACGTCGCGATTCGACATTCGCAGCGCCTGCTCCGTCATCGTGCCGCGGTTCAACGGGTTTTCCCCATCCAATTCGTCGGCATCCAATATGGCGCCGCCATGGAAAACGTCGATCAGCACTGGCTCATCCTCACCGATGCTGACCAGCACATGGCCCGGGAGGTTGAGGACATGAGCCGTCCAGCCAAGCCGGCGGGCAACCGCTACATAGATGATCGCCAGGCTTATCGGCAGACCTCTGCGACGATCGAATACCCGGATCATGTCGGCATTGACGGGCGCATCGTAGGACTGCCGGTCTCCGGTAAATTCATTCTCCTCAGCAAGAACTATGGCTAAAACCGCGGCCTTGCCCGCAGAGGTCTCGACTTCGGAGCTGAGCGCCAGAACACGCGCAGCCATCTGGTTGATCTGCTCCAGATAGGGCTTGATGCTCACGCCATCATGGTCGAGGGCCGAGAGTTCGAGTGCTACTGCATCGACGGGGACAACATCGTCGTCAAGCAGCCCATAAAGGGCAATGGCATTACTCATGATTCAATCCTCGGAAGCTGGCAATCCAGCACGCTCGCCAATGTTGCAGAGTCCGAAGTAGGATCGTGGTCCCGCGAGACAAGGCTTCTATCCCAGCAGGAAAGCGATATCATCATCGTCTAGCCCAGGGCCGCCGGTCTGCGCCTGCTCGCTCCACAGCATGTCGGCCAGGCCTTGCTTGCGCTCCTGCAGCGTCAGGATTTTTTCCTCGATGGTTCCGGTGGCGATCAGGCGGTGGACGAACACCGGCCTCGTTTGGCCGATGCGGTGAGCGCGGTCGATCGCCTGGGCCTCCACCGCCGGATTCCACCAGGGGTCGTAAAGGATGACCGTGTCGGCGGTGGTCAGGTTCACGCCGGTGCCGCCCGCCTTGAGGCTGACCAGAATGACCGGCACTTCGCCTTGCTGGAAGCGGCGAACCGGCGCTTCGCGGTCGCGGGTCGTGCCGCGCAGCTGTTCATGTTCGATCGCCGCCGCCGCGAGATCCCCGGCGATCAGGTCGAGCATGCTGGTGAACTGGCTGAACACGATCACCCGCCGCCCTTCCCCGAGCAGCTCGGCGAGCATTTCCAGCAAGCGGCTGCGCTTGGCCGAAGCGATGTTTTCGCCCGACCCGCCGGGGAGCAAGGCGGGGTCGCAACAGATCTGGCGCAGTTTCAGCATCGCATCGAGCACGATGATCTGCGAGCGCATCAGGCCGACGCGATCGATCTCCTGGCGCACCCGGGCGTGCATCAGCAGCCGCTGGCTCTCATAAAGCCGGCTTTGTGCATCGGCCAGCTCGATACGCTCGGGCACCACGGTCTTGGGCGGCAGATCGGCGGCCACTTCATCCTTGGTCCGGCGCAGCATGAACGGTTTGAGGCGGCGGGCGAGGGCGGTCTGGGCGACGCGGTCGCCTTGCTTCTCGATCGGTGTGCGATAGGTCTTGCGGAACGTTTCGAACGAGCCGAGCAGGCCGGGATTGGTCAGGCTGGCCAGCGCCCAGATGTCGTTCAGCCGGTTTCGATCGGCGTGCCCGACAGCGCGATGATCTGGCGCGCCTTAAGCACGGCCGCAGCCTTGAAGCCGCGCGTCTTGGGGTTTTTCAGTATATGCGCCTCGTCGAGCACGACCAGCGCGTAGTCTTGTGCCGACAGGATTTCTTGGTCGCGCGCCAGCAGCGGATAGCTGGTCAGGACGATCGCCGCTGCCGCGAGCTCCTGGGCATGGCCCTGCCGGTCGGCGCCATGCCACAGCAGACAGTCGAGACCCAGGGCAAAGCGCGCCAGTTCGGCCCGCCAGTTGGGCAGGACCGAAGTGGGGGCGACGATCAGGATAGGGCGGCAGGGCTCCGTATTCGCCTGCGCACATTGGCGGACATGGAGGATATGGGCGATCGCCTGCAATGTCTTGCCGAGGCCCATGTCATCGGCCAGGATGCCGCCGAGCGAGGCGCCGTAAAGCGCGCGCAGCCAGTTGGCGCCAACTTCCTGGTAAGGACGCAGCCGGGCCTCCAGCCCAGGAGGGCTCGAAAAGCCGGTCTGATCGGGGGTGTGCAACGCTTCCGCCAGCTGACGCAAGGCGTCTGCGCTGGCCCAACTCAGCCCGCTGGCCGCAATCTCGTGCACACTGCCGAGATCATAGCGGTCGAGCCGCAAGGTCGTTTTGTCCGGACTGGCGAGCGCCAGGCGCAACAGCGCTTCGACCAGAGGTCGCACCGCGCCGAACCGCAAAGCGGTGAAATGCCCCCCGCCCAGTCGCAGCGGCACAAGATATTTGTCGTTACGCTCCAGTAGCTGCTGCACATCACCGGCGAGCAGGCGGCGCAGAGCGGGCAGGATGTCGATCCTCTGACCGTCCACCAGAGCAGCCAGTTCGACATCGAACCAGTCGATGGCGCCGGCCCCGGAACCTTCGTTTGCGCCTTCGCTTACCGCAAGCTGCGCATCCTGACTATCGAGCGGCTGATAGCTGTACTCCCAGTCGGACGCATACTCGATCAACCAGCCTGCAGCCTTGAGCCCCTCCAACTCGTTCGCCAGGAACTCGGGATAAAGGTCCGCAGCGACCCAGCCGCCAATTCCGGCAGACGCCGTATCAATCGGCGCGTGATCCCAAGTCTGATGGGGCTTTGGCTGGAATTTGTCATGAACGGCGATAGGCTTGAGCAGGGTCGCTGCCAGCACATCGACCGCGCTCTGTTCCGCCGCCAGATCGCGCGAAAACCGCAGAAGGCCCTGCGGCCCGGACACCACCATATCCTGTGCGGGGGCCGCGGCGCCGACCCGGTGACCGGCATAATCGAACTCCAGCCGCGCCAGCTCGGCCGGTACAGACCGGAACCGGGGCTTGCCCCAGCCCCAGCCATATTCGAGACAATTCACCTTGTCGGTCAGGAAGCGCAACACCGGCCGCGGCGGGCCTGCGATCTCGATCGGTTCGGGCGGGCGAGGCAATGGTACCTCGCTGGCCCCGATGTCGTGCCAACGGGCAGCGAGCGCGAGCATCTCGATCGGACTGACGGGCGGCATGGCCAGCAGGCGCCCGGCCAGCTTTGGCGCGATGCCGGTGTCGATCAAGCCGATCTCATGCCGCGCTGGATCGAAGAATATCGGCGGGTCGCCGGCGAAGACCGTTAGTTCCTCGTCGATCCCCACCAGCATCAGCATCTGCTTGCCGCCGCCCAGCACGTGCCAGTCCAGCCGCGCCGTGAGATCGGCCGGTGCGATGGTTACCGGCGCGCTGTTGGCCTTCTTCCACCGCAGCAATCCGGTCTGTGCTGCCTCGCATAACCATTGCCAGCCATAGCGACCGTCGGGTGCGTTCTGCGCGTTGAAATCGCCGCCCGCCGCCGCCGGGCCCATCCGCGCAAGCAGTCGTTTTGCCTGTGGATCGGCATGCACCGAAGATTGCTGCACCTGGTAAGGTTGAACAACATGAAATGCCCCGCCACTACGACCACGACGCCAGGCGCGGATACTCAACCAGTAACGCAGCGATACATTTTCCTGCGGGTTGCGAATGCCCTTGGCCCGTTTGGCAGGCCTGAAGGCCTGCGCCGTCTCGATGACGAAACAGATCGGCTCCGGTTCGATCTGCGCTGTTGCGTGCCCGAGCGCGGATGCGGCCAGCCATTCGCCGATCGCACCGCTGATCGTCGGCGGCGCCGCTTCGGCCGCCGCGATCTTCAGCCCAACCGGGGAGGACTGTTTGACCCCAGGTGTCTTAGCGGAGAGGGCTGCGTCGGAGCCTTTCTGTCGCAGGGCGTAAAGCAGCGCAGCGGCATGTTTGCAGCCATAGCCGATCGGGCAACTGCAATCGCTATCGACCGTGGTGCCCCCGCGCTCATCCTCGAACACGACCGAAGTTTCATACTCGTTCCTGCCGCTGCCCCGGATAGTGGCCGTGGCCGAACAAAGCTCGTCATCGATTTCCAGATCGTTCACCCGGCTCTGCTGGAAATAGGCAAGGCCGGACTGGATCATGCCATCGCTCTGGATGGCATCACGCAACAGGGCGTTGGTAATGGCCGGGATCATGATGCGGATTCTGGCACAGGAAATTGCGTGCTCGCAAGATCGGGTTGCTTAGCCGGGCGAATGCGCGGGTGATAAAGCGCTATGCATAATTTGGGCTCATATTACATCTGGTTGACGCCGTCTCGTCTCCGCTCCCCCGGCGGGGAACGCGGGGTGGGTAACAAGGCCGACAGGCCGCGCGTCGATGTCAGCGTTGATACCCATCCCCGAACTGGGAGGGTGTATGGGCCGCAACCCATAAATGATATCAGAATACGCCCCCCGTCAGCGCATCGATCGCCCCCTGCAGGATCACTGCCGCTGCCGCCGAATCGATCCGCACCTTGCGTTTGGCGCGGCTGAAGTCCTGGTCGATCAGCCAGCGTTCAGCGCTGGCAGTGCTCCAGCGTTCGTCCCAGAGCAGGATCGGCAGGCCGAGTGCGGCGAGGTTGCGGGCGTAGGCGCGGCTGGACTGGCTGCGCGGGCCTTCGCTGCCGTCCATGTTGATCGGCAGGCCAATGACGATGCCGCGCAGGCTGCGCGTCGCGATCAGCGCGGCCAGTTCGGCCTTGTCGGCACCGAATTTCCCGCGCTTGAGTGTTTTGCCGGCGCTGGCGATGCGCCAATCGGGGTCGGCAAAAGCGGTGCCGATGGTCCGGGTGCCAAGGTCGAGGCCGATCAACCCGCCACCGCTGGGCAGACAGCCGCGGAACTCCTGCGTCAGCACGGTTACCGGCGCCAATTTGCTCACGGGTGTGTCCGCTGCCACTGGCTCACCCGCTGAGCGAAATCGCGGCGCAGATTGGCCCAGAACAAGGCGACGTCATAAATGTGGTAATTGTTGCCGGGCATGACACCAGGACCCAGTTGCGGCCCCGGCCCGATCAGCAGGAAGCCTTGCGGCGAGCAGCGGGCGGGGACCATACCGGGGATCAGGCCACCGCCATCGACCGCTATTTCGGGGAGCAGCGTGCCCAGATTGGCGCTGGCCGGGGCGTTGTTGCCGGCGCCGCCGTTGAGCGGATTGGTGCACAGGATCGCGCTGTCCCTGCGGCTGCGCCCGTCCAGCCCCGGCATGCGGTCAAAGACGCCGAGCGTGCCGCTGGTGTCGGCGGGTTCGGCGTAGCTCATCCAGCTCATCACGCAGCCGCTTTGCGCCGGGCCGGCGCACGCGGGCAGGCCCATTTCGGGCAAATCATGCGCGATCGACACCGGCCAGCCCAGGATATAGACGGCGGCGACTCGCCCGGCCAGCGCGGTGCCGGCCACGCGGTCCTGCAGCAGATGGATGACATGCAACGCCCCCTGGCTGTGGCCCACGATCACGATCGGCAGGCTGGGGTCGCTGGCCGCCACGAATTGGTCGAACGCCGCCGAAACGTCGCGGTAAGCGGCATCCAGCGCTTGCCGGCCCGCCGGCGCGTCAGTGAGCAGCGCGCCGAAAGTCGCCTGGCGATAGCGCGGCGCCCAAAGCTGCGTGGCGGCATTGAAGGCGCTTGCCTGGACGCGGGCAAAGCCGTCGGTATGCGCCGCAGTCACGGCATCGCTCAGCGCTGCGTTCCAGCTTGTGCGATCGTAATAGCTGGTGGGATGGACATAGAATACCGCCGCCGGCACGGCCCCATCGGCAGTTACGCCACTCGGCAGCCAATGCGTGGGATCGCCCGCGAGCTTGCCGGGCCGCGCCAGCCATAGTTCCTGCCCCGCATAGGCATGGGCTGGCAGCGGCGGCGGCGCGGAAAAGGCAGCGGATGGGACAAACGCCAGTTCCGATAATGGCGCCGCCCAATATCGCAACCCTATCAACCCGGCCATCACCAGCAGGACTACGACTGCCACAAGGTAAAGGAATTTTCGCGCCAATTCAGCCTTGCACCCCGACGGTCATGATTTGACCCGATGCGGATCGACCGCCGGGCGCAAGCTGCGGCCGGCGCGATCGCCGCGCAACGCGCCCCACCAGCTCAGCGGGTTCCAGGTCTCGCTGCCGTTAAGCGAAAAGGTCACGAATTCGGCACGGCCGCCGATATCGGAAAGGGGCACCGGCCCGCCCAGCCCACGCTCGTCCAGCGGCGCGCGGCTGTCGGCGGAATGGTCGCGATTGTCTCCCATCAGGAACACATGCCCGGCCGGCACGCTGATTTCGGGGTAATGATCGAGCGGCTGGTCCATATGATCGACGATCCGATAGGTTGCGCCATTGGGCAGCGTTTCGCGCAAGGCCGGCATCTGGCAGACCTGCTGGCCCGAGGGCTTGGTAACCAGCATGCCGGCAAAGCCCCAGCCGGTGCAGGGTTCCGGATCCTCGTCGGAGCGCAGCGCATCGAGCGGTACGTCCACTGGCGGTTCGACCTGCTGCGGCACCGGCCTGCCATTCAGGACGATCTGGCCGTTGACCACGGCGACGCGGTCGCCCGGCAGCGCCACCACGCGCTTGATGTAATCGACGTTGGTGCCGCCCGGGCCCACGAACACCCCAAACCCAAATTAACGCGTGCGCGGCCGCAACCGCCCCCTGCGGCGC
>CAXTOI010000151.1:0-2866 GCA_964245645.1 uncultured Novosphingobium sp.
CGTCCGCACCGCCGAAAAGCTCCAAGCCCTCGCGCCGCGCATCAACTGGTACAGATCGAAGTCGGCAATCTGGCGCCCGGTGCGGTACAGTTTGATCGTCCGCCAGCTGCCGCCCGAGTTTGGTCCGCCCGCCTGGAAGACCGCATTGGCCAGCGTCGACAGACTGCTGACGGTAAAGGCGCCGGGGTTGTTGGCCAAACCCGTGACATAAACCCGGATGCCGCGCAGCTTGGTGATCGTGACCGCCGCTGTAAAGCCGCGAAATTTCGTGCCGATCGCTGCCGCGATCACGTCGTGCAGGTCGGCGTTGCGAATGCCGGCAACCATGACGGAACCGACCCCCTCCAGAAATATCCGGCCATTGGTATCAACGCTGCGCGCCACCGAACCGTCGAGCGACCCCGCCAAGGCAATGTCGATCGTGTCGCCTGGCTGCACGACATAGTCTGCCGGCACGGTCGCCGTTGCCGGCGCGGCAAAGTCGCGCAACGCCGGCAGCACCAGTTTGGTCCCGAACAGCGGAATTTTGCGGCCAAGCACGCGTTCCACATATTTTTCGAACTCACCCGGGGTCGCCGGTCGCTTAACCAGATTGTCAGTGCTGTCGGTCGTCGTCCTGTTGCTCAGCAGTTGATCGAGCGACAGCAGGCTGCCGCCGTTGTTCTGGTCGTTTACATTGAGTGAACCATACGTCTGGCTGGCCGAATAGGGGTTGGCGTTGGAATTGCCGTTGTTCGGCGATGCCGAACCAGTGCTGTTCGATCCAGACGAACTCGACCCGGACGAATTTGCCGAAGCAGCGCTTTGCTGAGTCGGATCGAGCGGTGAATTGGTCGGGACCGTGGTGATCTGGGCGCAGGCGGTGGACGCCAGCGCCAGACCTACCCCGATCATGGCTATCTTGCCGGACCGCTTATAAAACTCCGTCAACTTCACGCTATCGGCCCAACCTTCGAAATGAATAGGGGGATGGCAGCAGATTTGTCTGGTATGCCGCCCCCGCGGCGCAGCTACCACTTTCCCCGGAGTTCAACCAGCCTGTACTATGGAGCTTTCTCCGGCCTGTCGCGCCAGCCATGCGGCCGTTTCGGCGATTTGCGCATCGAGCGGCAGATGCGCCATGCCATGGCGCGCCAGCAGCGCGTCCCAGGCTGCCGTGTCGCCGGTATAATCGTTCGCATCGGGCTGGCTGATTGCAGCGCGCTGCACGGCGCTGCCGGTCACCCGCGCGACTGCGCCGGCGACATCGCCCAGTTCAAGCGCTTCGCCGCCGGTGGAAAAAGACTGCACCGCCGCCCCATCGGCTGCCAGCAGCATCGCCACCACCAAAGCCACCAACTCACGCGCCGCCACATAGCTGCGCAGCACACGGCGCGGCGCGCGTACCGCGATGGGCCGCCCGGCGATGCCATCGAGAATGAAACTGGCCAAGGCGTAAGTCTCGTGTTTGTTCATCCAGGGACCGGACACGCTGTAGATCCTGGCGATCGCGACGCGGCATCGGGTGGATCGGTCACGCGCCCAGGCCGCGAATTGCGCTTCGTCTTCCAGCTTGAGCGCGCCATACAGCCGAAGATCGGCCGCGGCGTCCGGGTCTGCGGCGAAGGCTGCTGCCCCCGATGAGGCGACGAACAAACGGTCCACCCCGATCCGGTCCAGCGCATTGCGCACCGCTGCCGACAGCGATCGATTGGCGCGAGCATATTCGCCCGCATCCATCCCCGAAATCTTGTCCTTGGTCAGAAAGGCAAGGTGAAACAGCAAGGTCGGGCGCGGCGCCAATTGGCAAAGTTCGTTCAATGCGTGTTGCACGATGGCAAAATCTTCGTTCGGATCGACTATGCGGTCGGCCGATCCGAAGCAGACCACCCGCTCGGCAAATCCCGCCGCCCCCAGCGTGTCGCGCAACAGCGCCAGCGTCGTTCGCCCGATCCAGCCGCTCGCGCCGACGATCACGATGCGGCGGTCGTCTGCCCGCAGCGCCTGCGCCACATGCCCCGGCAACTGCGCCGGATTACCTCGCTCAGGCATTCAGCTGCGCTTGTGCAACATAATCTACGGCCGGGGTCATCTGATCGATCGGATTGGATTCCATCGAACCGGTTGCGGTAATCCGGCTGGAAATCTTAGGGAAATAGGTCTGCTCCGGGTCGACCGGCACGATGAACGCAGCCAGACCAGGCTTTGCCAGCCGGTCCAGGAATGTTTCGTTCACGGTGAAATCGAGCGGCAGCTCCATCACCGGAATATCCCAGGTGCCGAACAACAGGGACCAGCGCGGCGGCAAACCCAAGCCGGATTTCGGGTCGCAACCCAGGTATTTGCCGCCGAAATAATTGCGCTGGGTCATGCGGATCGAGGCATGGCCCTGATCGTTGAATATGAATATCTTGAGATTGAGCTGGTTGATCGCGGCGGTGCCGAGCTCCTGCATATTCTGCGCAAATCCGCCATCGCCCTCGATCAGGATGGTGCGCCGCGGCGCGGCCGCAATCGCCGCACCGATCGCACCGGCAAGACCGTAGCCCATCGACGCAAGCGATTTGTTGGTCAACATGCGCTGGCCCAGCTTCTGCTTGTAGAGCTGCATCGAAAGGGGGAAGGCGCTGCCGCTGGAACAAGGAATGATGACATCGTCAGGCGTGGTCAGCGTTTCCAGCCGAACGATGAAGTCATAGGGGGAAAGATAGCCCTCGCCGGTATGATTGACGGGCTCGACCCGCGGCACCAGGCGGCGGATGCGGCGCGCTTCGTCAAGCCAGGCGGGCTTCGGCGGCAAATCGGCCGCTACCAGCCGGGTCAGGAAATCATTGGCATCGGCGCAATAGCCATGATTGACGCGCGGGTGACCCTTGCCGAGTTCCTG
>CAXTOI010000151.1:2876-7954 GCA_964245645.1 uncultured Novosphingobium sp.
GCATCGATCTCGACCTGAACAATCGTCGCATCGCGACCGAATTCCTGCCAGTTGAACCCGGTCTGCTGCAGGCCGAGCCGGGTGCCTATGGCGATAATCAGATCGGACTTCTGAATGATGATATTGGCGCTGCGCTGTCCCCAGGTATTGGGCCGGCCCAGGTAGTTGGGGTCATCACCGTCGAACCGGTCGGCACCGTTGTAAGTGGTCATGACCGGCATCCCGAGCACGCCGATCCGATCGCGCAGGCGGTTCGCCGTGGCATAGTCCAGCCCGCCACCGATCAGCAGCAGTGGCTTGGCGGCCGCACTATAAAGCCGGGCGACGTGAGCGATCTGCACGTCGGTGGCCACGGCCAGCACCGGCGCCCGCACCTCGCCCAGAGCTTCCTCCACCACCGTGGCGGCCTGCACATCAAGCGGCATCTCGATAAACACCGGGCCTTTACGCGGCGTCCAGCTCGGCGCGATCAGCGACAGGAACATGTCTGCGGCCACCGGCGCGATCAGGCGATGGGCCAGTTTCGTGGTCGATTGCAGCAAAGCGACTCCGTCCACCTCCTGGATGCCGCGCGAACGCACTTGCCCACAGGCCAGGTCGCTGGTCTTCACCTGGCCGCCGATCACCAGCAGCTCGCGGCTTTCCAGCCAGGCGCCGCTGATCGCCGTGACGATATTGGTCAGGCCAGGACCGGCAGTAACCAAAGCCAACGCCTTGGCCGGGGCAGCAATCTCGTTGAAATATTCGGCCGCGATCCCGGCGGCCACCTCGTGCACGACCGGCACTCCGGTCAACTGCCGATCCAGGCTTTCGGTCAGGTGCATGATATTGCCGCCGCCGACATAGAAATAATGCGTATAGCCGGCCGCTTTCAGCCACGCCGCAATCTGATCGCTGTATTTCACGCTGAAACCTTTTCAACCAGAGCCAGCAGCGAAGCAACGATGGTATACACCTGATGGGCCGAGAGGCTTCCCGGCGTGGTGTGATCATAGCCCCAGTCGGCATGCAATGGCAGATGGATCTGCCCTTCGAACGGTTCGAGATGGCTGTTCATGTCGTCGACATAGACGACCAGGAACTTGCCCGGCTCGAGCCAATGCTGGTCTTCGGCGATCGCCAGCTTGCTGCCCAGCCGCCGGATGTCTTCCTGCCCGAAAACGGTCAGGACATCGGCGCCTTGAAATGCCAGGGTTTCGCGGATCGACTGGACGTTGCGGGTGGAGAGAACCGCAAAACGGTCTGCATAGCGAAGCAACAGCGGCTTCATCAGCATGAAAAAATCATACGGCGGCATGACCTTGGGCCATGCGGGATCCTCCATGATCAGCGCGCGCGCGGCAAAGAAATCGCGCGAAAACGCCCAGTCGGCCGCTTCGGCCGGAAATCCGTGCAAGGCCGGGGCCGGCAGCGAATGCTCACGGCTGTAGAGCCGATTGTACTGCCAGGCATCGGTCACCACCGAGCGGTAGCTCAGGAACTCCTCATAAGTGATGTCCTGGCGAAATTCCGCTCGGCCGGCGGTCGCGTCGTTAGCGACCGTGAACGCCTCGAACGCGCTGTTGAACAGCACTCCATCAAAATCGAGAACGAACTTTACTTCCAACGCCAAAAATCCATAAACGCACTCTGAAATGCAAATGACCCCTGGTCTCTCGGGCGCTAGCGCGGCCGCGCAGCAATGAATCCCGCTATCGTCTCGACCGCATAAGCCAGATGATCGTCGGTCAGCCCCGGATAGACCCCGATCCAGAACGTATTGGTCGTCACCAGATCGGCATTGGCCAGATCGCCGACCACCCGCACGTTGCGGCCATTCATATAGGGCTGGTGAAGCAGGTTACCGCCGAACAGCAATCGCGTACCGACCTTCCGGTCGTTGAGAAACCGCACCAATTCCTCGCGATCGATGCTGGAGCCGGGGCGAATGGTGATCGGGAAACCGAACCACGAAGGCTCGCTGTTAGGCGTTGCCTTGGGCAGGATCAGCACATCCTCCAGCGGCCGCAGCAATTCGGTCAAGGTCGCAAAATTATGTCGCCGCGCCGCAATGAACTCATCGAGGTGGCCGAGTTGCGCCAGACCGACCGCCGCCTGCATGTCGGTGATCTTGAGGTTATATCCGGCATGGCTGTAAGTATATTTGTGATCGTAGCCGAACGGCAGCTTACCCAGCTTGCGCCCGAAGCGCTTGCCGCAGGTATTGTCCTTGCCCGGCGCGCACCAGCAATCGCGGCCCCAGTCGCGCATCGATTCGAGCACCCGCTTGATGCGGGGCTTGTCGGTGAATACCGCGCCGCCTTCGCCCATGGTGATATGGTGCGCCGGATAGAAGCTGAGCGTCCCGATATGGCCGAAGGTTCCGACGCTGCGCCCGTCATAGCGGGCGCCCAAGGCGTCGCAGCAATCCTCGATTACCCACAGGTTATATTTTTCCGCAACCCGCATCACCTCGGCCAGGTCGAAGGGATTGCCCAAGGTATGCGCCACCATGATCGCGCGCGTCTTTTCGGATACCGCCGCCTCGATCAGGTCCGACCTGATATTGTAGGTCGGGATATCGACATCGACGAATACCGGCACCAGCCCATATTGCAGCACCGGGTTCACCGTGGTCGGAAAACCGGTTGCCACCGAAATGACCTCATCTCCCGGCTTCAGCGCGTCGGCCCGGAAATAATGCGAGGTCAGCGACGACAGCGCCAGCAGATTGGCGGACGAACCCGAATTGGTCGTCAATGTGTGGGCAACGCCCAGGCGCCTGGCCAGCTTGGCTTCGAAGGCGTCGTTGAAGCGGCCGGTCGTAAGCCAGAAATCCAGCGCGGAATCGACGAGATGCCGCATATCGGTCTCGCCGTGAACCTTGCCCGACACGGGGACCGCGCTTTGTCCTGCGACGAACGGCTGCGGCCCATGGAACCGGCGTGCATACTCGCCCGAAAGATTGAGAATAAGCTCCCGAAGCTCGGCTTCATCGCAATCCATGGCCAATTCGATCGGTCCGCCGACAGTTGTATTCACGTTCATCAATATGCCTTTTCAGACAGGGGCGCGATGAAATGTTTCGCGGTATTGGTTCAATTGAGCGAGGCAAATGTCCCTGGCATCACCCCCAGCGGCAACATGACGGTGCCATTCCACGATTAACGCCAGAGCCTTAGCCAGTGTCAATGCCGGACGCCAACCGAGTTCAGTGCGGGCCTTGGCGCAATCCAGCTTGAGGATACCGGCCTCATGGGGTGCGGCATCGACATTATCCGGGCGGTCCCAGGCGGGTATGCCGCCGGCCCAGGCGCTGGTCATCCGGTCCGCTATCCAGCTCACTGGGCGGGTATCGTCGTCGGCGGGGCCGAAGTTCCAACCGGTAGCCATTCCCGGGTGACCCTGGATCAACGATTGGGCAATCATCAAATAGCCGCCAAGTGCCTCAAGAACATGCTGCCACGGACGAATGGCATTGGGCGCGCGGATCAGCGGGCGCTGACCGGCGATCAATGCGCGCACGATGTCCGGCACCAGCCGGTCCGCTGCCCAGTCCCCGCCACCGATCACATTGCCGGCCCGCACCGAGGCCAGTTTTGCGGCATCTGCGCTTCCGCTGAAAAAACTGCGCCGATAAGCGGAAATTACCAGTTCGGCTGCCCCCTTGCTGCTGCTGTAGGGATCGTGGCCCCCCATCGGATCGCTTTCCCGATAAGGCCACACCCATTCCCGGTTCTCATAACATTTATCGCTGGTGATACAAACGACTGCAGCAAGGTCCGGCACCCGTCGGCATGCATCGAGCACATGCACGGTCCCTTGGACATTGGTTGCATAGGTTTCTACCGGGCAATCATAAGAGGCTCGAACCAGCGGCTGCGCGGCAAGGTGGAATACCACTTCGGGCCGGGCATTGGCCAATGCCGACTCCACCTCGGGAAGGTTTCGGATGTCACCTTCGACATGCGTCACCCGCGTCTCGATCCGCGCTTGCCGAAACAGGCTCTGCTCCTGCGCAGGCAGCGAAAAGCCGGTTACCGTTGCGCCCATCTCGGTAAGCCACAGCGCCAGCCAACTGCCCTTGAAGCCGGTGTGACCGGTAAGAAATACCCGGCGCCCGGACCAGAAATCCTCCGTCACCAAATTTTCCACGGTGCGCCGACCTGCCACAGCTGCTCGAGATGGTTCTTGTCGCGCAGCGTGTCCATCGGCTGCCAGAAGCCTTCGTGATGGTAAGCGACGAGCTCGCCGGCAGCGGCCAGGCACTCCAACGGCTGCTGTTCCCAAATCGTATCGGGCCCATCGATCAAATCGAGCACCGAATAATCGGCGACGAAAAATCCGCCATTGATCAGGCCGCCATCGCCCGCAGGCTTTTCCTTGAAGCGGCGAACGAGATTGCCTTCGAACTCCAGCGCGCCAAATCGCCCGGGTGGGGCTACGGCGGTGATGGTCACCTTCCGGCCATGGGCTTCATGAAATGCCAGTTGCGCGGAAATATCGACCGTGCTGACCCCATCCCCATACGTAAAGCAGAATGGTTCACCCTGATCCAGAAAACGCCGGACAGCCTTCAATCGTCCGCCTGTCTGCGTTTCGGCACCGGTATCTACCAGGGTTACGCGCCAAGGCTCCGACTTGGTCTCATGCATTTCCATCTGATTTTTTACCAGGTCGATCGTGACGTCAGCTGCATGCAGGCAGTAATTTGCAAAGTATTCTTTGATAAAATAGCCTTTGTAGCCTAGGCAAATTACGAAATCATTGATACCATGAGCCGAATAAATCTTCATGATATGCCATAGAATCGGCATTCCGCCGATTTCCACCATCGGCTTGGGACGAACCGAAGTTTCTTCGCCCAGGCGCGTACCAAGGCCGCCCGCCAATATCACAGCCTTTACCACGATGCCCCCTTGGGTCTCAAAAGCAACCTGCACTATTTTTGGCGACCCGGTGCATTGAGATTGCGCTTTGGACGCGGCGCTAAACACACAATTGAACACTGTCAATCTTGTGTGGGAAGTTCGGATCGGCGACGCATGATCGTGTCCCAAGGCGTGGTGTAGCTTGTTGGGGCCACCGCGATTTTCGGC
>CAXTOI010000152.1:0-2542 GCA_964245645.1 uncultured Novosphingobium sp.
CCGGTGGAGAGGGGGGCAGCGGGAATCTGCCGGGGTGGTGCGGGCGCAGGCAAAGCCGAGCCACGGCCCGGCTGATTGCCGTTGCGGGGAGAGGGGGCGGCGCGCGCCTCTTCCCCTGAACAAACGAAATGCCGCCGGCCATGCCGGCGTCCGCATCATCCGCTAGCGATCGTCACGCCCTGGCGCCGAGACGGGCACCGGCTCGGTCGGAGCGGCAGCGGAGATAGAGCGCGGCCCGAAGGGAAGCGGCTCATGACCGAAGACAAGGTATTTGACTCGTCCGGATGAAAAGGGAATCTACCTGCGTTAGAAAAGGAGAGATGAGTTATGGCGACACAACCACCACCAAAGCCCATTGATCATAACCAGGACTGGACGACCCCTGACGCTATAAAGGCGCTCAAGCGGCAGCTCGGCGCGTTTTGTGCTCGCGCCGCTAAGATCGCCAAGGATACTGTGCCACCTGGCACCAATGCCGCCAGTGGCTTCTTCCGCGAAGGCATGATGACCGATCCCGAGCTGATCGCGCTCACGCATCCGAATGTCAGCGCAACGGATGCGGACAGCGCCGCGATCTATCAGCTCGTCACCTCCTTCGAGCAGGGCGTAAAGGGCGCGTTTCAGCCCGAGAATCACAGCTCGAACGCTTTCACCAACACCGACCTTTTTCTGAAAGCGCTGCAGACCTTCGGCGCCGACGTCGTCAACATCGTCAAGGACATCGCCGCGATCTGGGGCGGGAATGTCGATTTGACAAAGATCAAGGCCGACGTCGACACCCTGATCAAGAAAATCGAGGCGAACGGCGCGAAATACGACGGCACACATGCCAATGGCTGGATCGCCTCGAATTTGAAGGGCGCCGCCAAGACGGTGCAGGACAGCGCCAAGGCGGTCAGCGGCATCGTCAAAGACGCCGACGCCAAGAAGGTCGCCGACTTCGTGTCGACCGTCTGCCAGAAGTTGGAGGAAATACCCGAGTTTGCGAACAATCCGTGGCTCTACGCCGAATGGCAGGTCCAGTTTGGAGCCATCATGGACACGGCGGCACAGTCGCTCGCCGCCTGAGCGACAACCCAGAGCATGACGGCTGCGCCCTTACATTAGGAATTGCAGCCAGCGCCGCGGGGCGAGGACGCGGCGCGCGCCTCTTCCCTTCAACAAACGACCGGTCGGAGCGGCAAGCGAGATAGAGCGTGGTCCCGTCAGGGACGCGGCAGACAAAGCTCGGCAGCTATGAATTCACAAATTCACCCAGTGCAGCTGTGGCTTCAAACCGTTGAGCAGGCGTGGCGTTCGGATCGCGCGTTATCTGCTGCAGTGTTTTCAGGGAGCTTAACTTGCCGAATATATTTTTCCATTGGAGGACAACTGTTGCGAAGGCGAATGCTGCCCCTAGGAAAATCAAGGTCGGCATGTCCATGACGGGCACCGTTACGCCGGCAGTGAAATTTCCTCCGTGCAACTTCACCGCTACATTGAATGCTAAGGTCGCGCCGGTGAGGGCCGCGAACATCTTGGCGACTGCCGCCGGCATGTCATGCTCGGTTTTGGCGACAGCCTTGGCACTGAAGAGGCCCAGCTTGGTCTCTTCGCTTCGCCAATCCGGCGGTGCCGGCACGGGAAGCTGGTCAGGTCGGACCGAGGCTACAAGATGGAGGTTGTTAGCATCGGGAACGCCCGGTTTGAACCCAGGCTCTCTGTTCTCTTCGGGATCATCGCTCATCGCGGAGGGCTCGAAAGAAGCGCCAGATTTTTTTTGACCTCTTTCGTTTTGATGTGCTCCCGTAGCTCTCCGGCGAGCCGATGTTGATAGTAATAACCGATCAGCGCAGTCCCGGACACGAGAATGATGATGATCAGGTCACCTAGCTGGACCTGCGGCCTCAGGGGCATGACAATCAAAAAATAAGTGAGAAGCAGGGCGCTTCCGATTGCAGCGCTCCAATAGGAGCGGATTGTCGCAAGTTCGGCTTCAGCGATCATGGCAGCGACCTGCGCGATGTAGGCTTGTTCGGGGTCTGGAACCTTACTGCCTTCAGAACAGACCATATAAGCTCCACCACGGCGACAATGCCGCTCCATGTAACCTTATGCGGCGATAGCATCCAGCGGCTTCGCCCTATACAGCCAATCTGCTTCGACATCTTCTTTTTTGGGACGCAGAAGACACACCCAATTAGTGGCTGATGGTCTGACAAAGCTAAAGCGGTGACAGCGCTGCATTACCTTTCGCCGGAAAGAGACAAGCCCGTTTATACTTGTTCCAGGCTGAGCGCAGGGACGGCGGTGATGATTGCTATCGTCGGGACGCATCACGAAAGGGCTTGTTTTCTATAGCACTAAGTGTTATATTTCTGCTTGCGGCGGTCAGTGAGGGTGTTTGCGGATATTCAAAAACAAGCCGTTCGCGAGATTCGCTCGAAAGGCACGGCTGACGGACGCAAGGCTTTGCGAGGCGATTGGCGAGGCCGGGCGGGGGTTGATCGATGCCGACCTGGGCGGCGGCGCAGTCGACGCCGCGGCCCAACATCTTTCGCGA
>CAXTOI010000152.1:2552-7934 GCA_964245645.1 uncultured Novosphingobium sp.
TCCCGCACCTCGCGCTCGACGACATAGATTCCAGCTTCGTCATCAAGCATCGGGTCGCCCGCGCGGGCGGCGGCAAATCGGGCGGGCTCCGCACGATGATCGTGTTCCGGGCGGGAGCGCGGGCTTTTTTCGTTCATGGCTTTGCCAAGAACGAGCAGGACAATATCAGCGCCGCCGAGCTGGCCGCGTTGAAGCTGCTGGCAGCGGAGCTGCTGGCTTATGACGATGCGGCGCTTGCCAGGGTGGTCGCCGCCGGAACGCTTACAGAGGTGATGTGCGATGACTAAGCAATATCGCAGCGCAGTCATGGCTTCGATCCATGAAACGGCCGAGGGCCTGGTTGCCGCAGGCGTGATGGACAAGCAGACCATGCGCCGGTTCGACGAAGCCTGTCTGACGCCGGTAGAGCCTCTGACGGCTGAGGACATCCGTGCCCTGCGGGAGCGCGAGGGGGCAAGCCAGGCGGTGTTCGCCCGCTATCTCAACGTCACCGCGGGGCTGGTCAGCCAGTGGGAGCGCGGCATGAAGCATCCGCAAGGCGCGTCGCTCAAGCTCCTGTCGCTGGTGCAAAAGAATGGCCTCGGGACTGTCGCGTAGCGAGCATGGTGTAAGATGGCACTGACCAAAAGCTTCAAGGAGCTGGTGCAAAAGCGGGCCGCGAGCGATCCTGCCTTTGGCCAGGCGCTGCTGCGCGAGAGCATCGACGCCATGCTGGCCGGCGACGTCGACACCGGCAAGACGATCCTGCGCGACTACATCAAGGCGACGATCGGCTTTGAAAGGCTTGGCGCGGAAACGGGGACCCAGCCCAAAAGCCTGATCCGCATGTTCGGCCCGCGCGGCAATCCGCAGGCCCGCAACCTCTTCAACGCGCTCGACCATCTGCAAAGACACGCCGGCCTTGAACTGCACGTCGGCAGCGGCCCGCAATGATAAAACTTCTCTGACAGCGAATTTTATTCTTGACGCGTAGACTGATCTGCGTCAGATTCGGCTCGTTCAGGTGAAAAGGGGATAAGTCGTCATTTACCGGGGAGGCAACTCCCCCTGGAGGATTTCGGTCTTCTATCTATCGGCTGCGTGATGCGTTGCGCCGCCGCGAGGCGGCCCCGGCGACCGGGACCGCCATTTGTGATCAGGGTTAAGTGTTCTCTCCCCATTCCTTCCGCGCCTAGGCGACGCCCGTGCAATCATGCCCGGGTTGGCAAGGAAGGAGCCAGACCGATGGAAACATTGGAGCCGAACAGGGAACGCGGGCGAGTAAAGAAGGAACAGCGGCGGAGTTGGGCGAAGGCGCTCATCCGGCCGCAGACCCTGAAGATGATTATCGCATTTGGCCGTTGGACACTTCGTATCCTTCAGCTGGTCGATACGATCATCAAGGTTTTTCGGCACTGAGCGCCAAACCCTGATTTACCTTCAAAGGAGGTTTTTATGTTAGGTGAGGCGCTGCGCCTTATTCGGGTCTATCATGACCTAAAGCAAAAGGAAGCTGCGGAGCGCCTGGGAGTGTCCGCGTCATATCTTTCAGAAATTGAGAAAGGTACAAAAACGCCAACACTTGACGTTATCGATAAATATTCCAAGACATTCGATATCCCGGCCTCTTCTATTTTATTTTTCGCGGAAAATATGGAAAACGGCGGTTCAAAGCGTGCTCGCTCTTTTGTGGCCGGCAAGGTGCTGGCACTTCTGAAGTTCCTGGAAGCAAGGGCTGACCATGCCGAAACAGAGCAAGCCTAAGCATCCGCTCAATCAGTCGCGACTTTTCAAGGTCACAAGCCCGGAGAGGCTCGCGGCTGTTTTGAACGTGCCACTCGAAACGCTGCGTGCCCTTGTAGCTCTTGACCCCGCGTATCGGGAATTTGACCGCCCGAAGAAAACCGGCGGCTTGCGTCATTGCGAGGATCCGTCTCCCCCTCTTAAAGCTTTGCATAAAGGGCTGGCCGGTATTCTCGGGCGCATTCAGGCGCCAGATTTCCTGTTCTGTCCGGTCAAGGGTCGCTGCTATGTCTCCAACGCGGCCCAGCATCGTGGGCATCGCGTCGTGCATTGCCTCGATGTCAAAAAATTTTTCCCGAACACGCCGTCGCGCCGCGTCTTCTGGTTTTTTAATACGGTTCTTCAGTGCCGCCGCGATGTGGCAGGCCTGCTGCGCGACATCACGACATTCCAAGGCCGGCTTCCGACCGGGAGCCCGCTAAGCCCGATCCTGGCCTATTTCGCGTTCTACGATATGTGGGCGGAAATAGACCAATTCTGCCGTGAGCGCGGCTATACGCTAACGGTGTATATCGATGACGTCACGGTCTCCGGCGACAAAATCCCGCAAACCGATCTGTGGCAGATCAAACGCATCATCCATCGCTTCGGGCTGCGATATCATAAGGAGAAATCCTTCATCGACCGTCCGGCTGAAGTGACCGGCGTTGTGATCCGGGGCGACCATCTTTCCGCTCCTCACAGACAGCATCGCAAACGTAAGGAAGCGGCCGAGCTGCTTCGCAAGGGCTACGCAGCCGGCAGTGAAATCCGGGAGAAGATCATCGGACTCGATGGGCAGCTACGGCAGATCGCAAAGGCAAATGAGCCAAAGATCAGTTCAGGTGCGTGATGATCCCGCCCAAAGGACTGGCGCGGCCTGAGTGCGACGCATTACTCTCATAACAATAGATGACTTAGCGGGAGCGAAAATGTGTTTGATAGCTTCAAAAGAAATGAGGAATTGGCTAGCAGGAGAAAACTTCAATGTAATGAATGCCGGCGGCAGACAATACATACGCTTGAGGCGCAATGCGTTGGCAAGTGGGAGGAAGATCGCCATGGGCTATATGGCGGAACCGAATTCTTCCTTTACCGCTGCGGCGCGTGCGACGAAGTATGCTTTGAAAAATCGTCCTGGTTCAGCGAGGAGTATGAGCACGATGAAGACGGCAATATGGACCTGGTCCGCGATGAAATTCAATTCCCACCCCCATCGTCGGCAGACTTTGCGTTCGACACAGACTTCACCCCATCTGAGGTAAACGAGCTGATCGACGAGATGCTTTATGCCCTCGCGGGTAGTAAGCTGAAACTGGCCACCGTCGCGCTGCGCATGGTCGTCGAATTCATTGTCACCGACACGAAATGCGCCGGTCGGAATCTCCAGAAAAAGATAGATGACCTATATGCAAAAGGTCATGTGGACGCGACACAGGTTGATCTGCTTCAGAAGATCAGGGCGAAGGGCAATGCTGGCGCACACCAGCGTATTGCAATGAATAGAAATGAAATGGTAGCAGCCATAAGTATTATAAATCTATTGCTTGAGAGGCTCTATAACGGCCCGGCGCGGCAGGATGATGTCATCAAGAAGGCCAATCAAGCTTTCAAGGTCGTAGCTGAAAATTTGGACACTAACGCCTAGATTATCGTTGCTCGTTATATAGGAAATCTATTTGTATCCTATAACTTACTTGCTGATGCGCGCCGTGTACCGTCTATGAAGATGATTTGCGAAACAGCTTCAGCGCGTCCCACAGCTTCGCTCTTGGCAGTGATCAGCCCCTGATCCTTGTTGCCCATGCCGCCGACATCGAGAACAAGGTAAAAGCCCTTCTGCGTCTCCTCGGCCGTTTTGTAAGTATTGAGTTGGCGGGTATAGCCTCTCACAAGCTTGTTATTCGTGGACAGCTTGATTTCGACAATCACCCGTCCTTCGAAGCCAAGGGACACTTTAAAATCGACTGGCCCATTGCCGGTATCCGCCTTGGGGTCAGGACCAGGTTGTTGGCTTTGCAGTAGGCATAGGCGACGGCAAAAAACAGGCGCTGCGCCGCCTTCTCGGGCCGGGGCCTGCCAGCGTGATACAGTTCTTCCGAAAGCCGCCGGTCTTCGATTAAGAAGCGGAATTGCTCAAGAATCTGCTTCACCACGCTTACGACGCCCGCCAAATCCATCACAGGCGGAACCTTCAGGGTGAAAGGCGCCTGTTCAGCAAGGTGAGCCGCCAGCTTGCGCCAGACCAGTTCTCCTAGGGCATCAGCCGCCATATCGTAGGCAGTGGGGTTTGCGCCGTGGATCATATCCAGCACAGTGTCAAAAGCGTCTTTGCCTGAGAGAGCCCACCGCTTCAGCTCGCCCTTGTCCTGGCGGCTCTTCACCGTCCACATCCGGGCGATCTGATCGTTCACCCGCAGCCGCAATTCTGCATTCTTGGCGGCGGCGTCGGCAACATCATGCCAGTCGGAGGCAATCGGCAGATCCCGGAGAATGTCGCTTGGGACGAGTACAACAGGCGCGATCGGGCCAGGGATGTACGGATTGACGGGCAACACGGCTTCGAAGGTTTTGCCATTTCGGAGCCTCAGCGTCATGGCTTGGCGCGCGATAGGCAAATCGGCTAACACTCTGTGATTAAATGCGAGCAGGTCACCGAAAATGACGTTGGTCGTCATGTCGCTGATGCGATCTGGCTGTCTAATCGGAAGTGATCGGAGAACAGAATAGGGTTCTTAATCTTCGCCATACTAAATCAGCACCCGCTCCACCTCGTCGAGCGTCAGTTCGTCCGACCGCCGATCATACAGTTGCGTCGTGCGCGTCGAGGCGTGGTTCGCCATCGCCGCCGCTTTTTCCAACGTGCCACCGTTCTTGAGATAGGCGGTGATTCCAGTCGCGCGGAACGAATGGTTGCCGATCGCCGTCATGATCCCGGCCGCCGCTGCCCGCCGGCGTACCATCTGATAGGCGTTGGCCTGGGGCAGGGGATCTCCGCTGAGGCGGCCAGTGCCGCGCCCGATCGTTTGGAACAGCAGCGCCTTCGGATCGACTGCAAGGCCGCAGCCATCGATATAGGCATGCAAATACGTCTCAAGACTGTGATGGCAGGGCATCTCGTGCCGCTTGCCGCCTTTTTCGTGCAGCCGCACCCAAAGACGCCGGTTCTGCACGAACACATCATCGACGCGCATCTTCACCGCGGCACCGATGCGGGCGAAGCTGTAGACCATCAACGCCATTAGCTGTTGGCGCTTGAAATCGTAGCGGCCTCTGCTTGCAATCAGCGCGATCTTCTGCTCACGCTTTCCAACAATGAGGCGGGACCTTCTGCTCAAATTAGATGACACCATGCTTGCAATCATCGCGAGGTGCTTGCAATCGGAATCGCCAGCTAACGCTCATTGCAAATGAGTTCGCAAAACCCGTGGACGTGCCCGCGCCAGCACAGCGAGGTTTCCGTAACAGTTTGGAGAAGCCGAATCAGCACGTAATGCCGGATTGGCTGGCGAGCCTGTGAGAACGTCAAAAACGCTGGTTTTCGAGAAGCGGGCACCGGCGGCTCCCGCCCCAGGCTGTGTAAAAACGTCTTCCCGTGCAATTGCCGAAAGCTACTTTGCG
>CAXTOI010000153.1:0-7927 GCA_964245645.1 uncultured Novosphingobium sp.
CCGAAAATCGCGGTGGCCCCAACAAGCTACACCACGCCTTGGGACACGATCTGTCTGCACGGTAGACTGCACTTCTTTGGTCCACCGCGAAGGCCGTTCGATCGCATGCGGCCGCTTCGGTCGCTCCTGATCGTCGCTCACCCCGCCTTTCCTACCGCCCGGAGCGCCGCCGCTGGCGCCAACCGACCGTATAGGGCAGGATAAACATCCACAGGCCGCTGATCGTCAGCAACGCCAGCGGCGCCAGCGGGAGATAATAGGCCCAGCTCACCGGCTTGCCCTTGCCGGCAAGGATGGCGAAGAGCGATGCAACGATGGCCACGAAGATAATGGACAGCCAGCGGTGGCTTTGCCGGATCAGGGTGTTCCAGTTCATGATCGTTCCTTTCGAAGACGAATGCTGCATGTCAGCCGGCCCGCCGAAGAACATCCTCCAGCTTTGCCAGGAATTGACGCCAGCCGGCAGTCGCGCCGCCGAAAGCCTGTTTCTGCTCGGGTCGGAAACCGGACTGCTCCATGCGCAGAAGCGTGCCGGAAAGCGTCGGCTCGAGCGTAAAGGTCACAATGCTGTGCAGGTGCAGGGCAGGATCGTCGGAGGTGAAATTCCAGGTGTAGGACAAAATCGTACTGGGCTCGGCCCGCAATACCTCGCAATCCAATACCCCGCCCCAGCCGCCGCTCAAAGTGAAACGGCGCCCCACAACCGGCAGAAAGTCGTTCTTCATCAGCCATTCCTGAATCAGGTGAGGCTGCGTGAGAGCGCGCCACAGCTTATCCGGCTGATACTGAAATTCTCGCTGGACGACGACCGACTTCGTTTCGGTCGATCCCGTTTTCATTAATCCATCCGCTTGAGCAAGATTTCGAGGTCATCAAAGCGGCTTTCCCAGAAATGGATCATCGCGGTCGCCCAACTCGCTAGCGGCATCAGCCCGCCTGGCTCGGCGCTGTAATGCGTCTCGCGTCCCTGGCGCCGATACCTGATCAGCTTGGCTCCCTTGAGCAAACCGATATGTTTCGACACTGCCGGTTGCGAGATACCGGCGTGGCTGGTCAGTCTTGCGACCGTCTGCTCCCCCTCGCGGCACAAATGTTCAAAAATAGCCCGGCGCGTCGGGTCGGCGAGCGCTTTGAAAAGAAGATCGTTCCCAATCATCGCGATCATCCATAACCATTTGGCTATGGATCGTCAAATTTTTTCCAGACGCTTGGTTGGGAATCTTGGCCGGTCGTGCATCCAATAAGCACACATCCCAAACCGATTTGACCGCAATATCCGGGACGCAGGGTGACTGGGGCTGCAGTAAACAAGTCGCTCACAACAGGGGTATGTCATCTTCCGTATCCAAGGACTCGATCCAAGCAGTTTCGGAAATCTGATCGGCCTTCCCGATTCTGAACTTTCACGCCTGGGAGCCAAAAGGTTCGTGGTCGATGCCAACCCTGGCTTTCCTGATAGGATCGCGGTGCGCGATCTGGAAATTGGTGAAACGGCTATCCTGCTCAATTACGAACATCAGCCCGCAGAGACACCGTATCGGTCGCGGCACGCTATTTTTATCGGCGAGACCGCGAGCCAGGCCCTCGACATGGTCGACGATCTGCCCGAGACGATCCGCATCCGGGCTATATCGCTGCGTGCTTTCAATGGCGGCGGTGAGATGGTCGATGCCGATCTGGCGGACGGTGCCGAATTGACAACCCTGATCGCGCGCTTCTTTGCCGATCCCGAAGTTGAATACCTTCATGCTCATTATGCGAAGCGCGGCTGTTATGCCGCCCGCATCGTCCGGGATGGTACATGATGTTTCAGGAAACCGGCGATGTGCCTCCGGTCCACCAACTGCTGGAACGAACCCAGGCCCATGCGGCGACCTTTCTCGAAGGGCTGGATGTCCGATCGGTAGCCGCGACAGCGGATGCCGCGACGCTATGCCGACGGTTAGGGTTTGGTGACGAGCAGCAAAGTAACGGAAAGCTTGGCATGCTCTTGGTAGCCCCGGCACCGCCAATCAGTTGACCGGCATTCCGAGGAAAATTGCCGTCATCGCGCTGCCGTCAAGGATTGCGTGGATGATTACCCCGGGCCAGAGATTACGGCGAGCCGCCCACCATATTACCCCCAACAGGAAGCCGACGATCGCCGTCGTGACCATGCCTCCCACACCCTGGTAAGCATGGAAGAGACTGAACGCAGTGGCCTGCAGCAGGATGGCCAAGATCGTGGCCAGGCGTTCACCGCCTAACAAGCGCTCGAATGCGTCAAGCATGAAACCGCGGAAAATCATCTCCTCGCCGAATGCGGCAGAGCCTAGCGTTACCGGTAGCAACCGGAACAGATATTCGGCAAGATTGCCGCGGAGCGGACGAAACGCGGAATAGTCGGCGACCGGATAGCCTGCGCGGATCAGCAGCATTTTAGCTGTGGCTACGGCCATGCTGATTGCGATCAACCCGATCGGCACGGCAGCGATCAAGCGCCACCAAGGCAGGGAACGAAGCCCGACGTCGCGCCACGTGCGGTGCTGTCGATGCAGCAGCCATGTGGCAATGAGCAGGAATACCCCCATCCGGCCAAGAAAAACGATCTTCACGACAAGAGAGCCGCCAAAGACCGCTCGGCCAGGGCCGATCAACACAGTTAGCATGATCGCAGCGCTGACAAGAACGAGCAGGTCAATTGTTGCGGTTCTGCGCAATGACGACTCCATCGCTGCGCGGTCAACCACGAGCGTCCTTTACATCATACCGCATAGCACAGCCCCGCGTAAATCACCGGATCGACAATGCCTATTGAGGCTCCAAAGATTTAAGCAGCGCCGCGAATTCGAACCGCGAAATCCATTGGTCCAGGAGGAATGGCGGCAGGTCCATGGTCAGTAACGATCGCTATTATGGCAAGCGGACCGATACCAGCCCATCACCCTCGCGCCAACGGCCCAGCGCTCAGGATCAATGAAGCCTTCGCTCACCAGGGCGTTGCTGCTCGCGCGTTCCAATCCGAGCTTGTTCTTCGGTGGCGCCGGTTGCGGCTGACAGTGCTGCGCCTGTCATCCCACTAACCATGCGGGCGTTGAGTCCGCTGGCATAAGCACGCTGTCACGTCTCGTCGGTCATCGCGGGAACTGCGGCGCAAATCATTCGCCACCTTGATGGGCATGCGGCGGCGCCTGTTCGGCGAGCGCGAGCGAAGTTGATCGCGACCTTGAAGCAACGGTCCGCAAAGGATACTGCACCGTATCGTGCAAAAATACCTTGACAAGAGGACCGAAAAGAAAAATGATCGGGATCGAAAACGATGAGAGGACACAGAAGGAGACCTGACATTTCTCTCGAGCCGCGATGCGCAGGCTACGGCTGGAATGTCCCGATCGCCAACAGGGCGGTTGGTGGCACGTCTTTTCGTACTCGAAATTGAATTCGTGAACATCGTTGCCTTGTCAGCCTGACAGCGGAGCGACCGTAGAAGCATAATCGAATTAGGAGGGAAGCATCATGACCTTATTCGTCCGGAGACCAGGTCGCGCCACATGCGTGCGTGCGACATCTATTCTTCTTGCCAGCTGTGCTGCCGGAGCTTGGCTTGGCTTTGCCCGGCCTCTGCTCAGACGACTCCGGGATCGGGTACGGCCACATCGCCGGCGCCTGCGGCGGCAGCTACCGCCGCGACTGCGCCCGACCCGGCTGCCCCTGCACCGGCGAGCGGTGACATCATCGTCACCGCCAACCGCCGTGCCGAGAGCGTGCAAAGATCGTCGCTCGCCATTTCCGCTTTCAGCGGACGCACGCTCGAAAGCGCCGGCGTTGCGCAGGCTGCCGATCTCGGCAAACTTACCCAGGGTCTGCAGGTCAACATGGTCGGGTCTACCAGCCAGATTTATGTTCGGGGTGTTGGCGACGCCTCTTCCAACCCGTTGGCCAACCCGGGCGTTTCCTTCAATGTCGACGGCGTCTATGTCGGGCGTCCGGAAGGTGTCGGCGTCAACTTCTATGATATCGCCCGTTTGGAAGTCTTGAAGGGACCCCAAGGCACGCTCTACGGCCGAAATTCATCGGGCGGCGCCATCAACCTGATCACCAACTCGCCGACTTTCGATGGTATTCATGGCGCGCTCAACGGTGAGGTCGGCAATTATGCCGACTTCCGGACGGATGCGGCGATAAACATCCCGCTTAACGACGTCATCGCGATACGGGCGGCTGTAAACCGCATCAAGCACGATGGCTATCTGAGCGACGGCACCAGCGACGACGATCAGCTGGCCGGACGCTTGAAGGTTCTGATCAAGCCGACCGGGCCCTTTTCGCTGCTGCTGACAGTCGATGGCGCGCGGGTCCGCGGCATGGGCGGCGGATATACCTATCTGCCGCGACGTCCTGGCAGCAGCGCGTGGGAGGGTACCGGCAGTGCGGACGCCGATGCCTATGCCAGGACCTTCAATCCGGTGCTCGCGTCCCCGGTCACGCCTTTTGTTCACAACAACTTCTGGAACGTCAGCGCGCAACTCGACTATGATCTGGGCTTTGCCAATCTGACAGTCATTCCGGCCTATCGCCATACCGATACCGACACCGTGTCGAACGACGCGCAAACCCAACATCTCTCCGGGCGGTCGAGCCAGGAAACGGTCGAGGCACGGCTGGGCCACAGCAGCAGCACGCTGAAATGGGTCGCGGGTCTCTATTACTTCCATGAGCATAATCCGGGCGATATTCAGATCTACGCCGGTCAGGGTCTGCTTCAGAACCATTTTGCCTATGATCCCCGGGGCACCAGCTATTCGGCGTTCGGCGAGGCGACGTACAGCCTGACCGACAAGCTGCGGGTGATCGGCGGCGCGCGCTACACGAGCGAGCAGCGCAAGCTCGATGGCAATTTCTTCCTCTCGCCTGATCAAAACAATCAATTCATACTGATCGAGGCCTTTGGCGGTCAGAAAACCTTTCGTTCGGCCACCTGGAAGGCCGGAGCGGAATATGATCTGAGCCCGCGCAACCTGCTGTTTGCGACCGCGAGTACCGGTTTCAAGTCGGGCGGCCTGACCCAGACCGTGCCGCCGGACAACGTCTATCAGCCTGAGAAGGTTCTTGCGTTCGAAGTCGGATCGCGTAATCGTTTCTTCGACAACAAGCTCCAGATCAATCTTGAGGCGTTCCACTGGACCTACAAGGACCAGCAGAACGCCCATCTGACCTTCGATACGCTGGGCAATGTCAACTTCCTGACGAGCAATGCCGGTAGCGCCACGCTCTATGGTCTCAACCTGGACATCGTGGCTCATCCCTCGAAGGTCGATAATTTTCACGTCGCTGCCGAATATGATCATTCGCGCTACAGCGTGTTCAACGAGCAGTTGCCGGTGTTCGCTTATTCGCCACTGGCCACGGGGTGCGCTTTCAAAGGCATAGGTCCCGGCCCCTTCGTGCCCCTCGTGACAATCAGTTGCGCCGGCTTCCCGCTGCCGCACGCGCCGCGGTGGAGCGGAGAGGCTGACTATACCCACAGCTTCACGCTGCACAGCGGCGCGTCGGTCGATCTCAGCGGGAGCATGCGCTTCTCGTCCAAAACCTACCTGCAAGTCGACTTCACGCCGGACGAACAAGCGCCGTCTTTCGTCAAGCTCAACGCCAACCTCGATTATCACTCAGCTGATCAGCGTTATTCGGTCGGTCTGTTCGTCCGCAATTTGAACAATGCCAAGGAATATACCGGTGGCCAGCTGCAAACGCTCGCACCTCCGCTGTTCCCGGCGGTGATCGCGCCGCCCCGGACCTATGGCGTTCAGGCGCACTTCAACTGGTGATGCAGGCTCGCCTGTGCGTCCCGCATCGTCTTTCCGCGCCGCTGTCGCGGCGCTGCGGAAGGAAGCGGGGCGCGGCATGCGCCAATCAGGCGCAGCACGGCGGGCTGCGGGCCTGTTCGCAGATCTGCATGAGTGGACAGGTTGCCTAAGTCAGGCCTTTGCCGGGATTACCGGAAACATCGCAACTGCGTCGTTCAGGCGTGCGAGGGTACGGGCTCCAGCCGGCGAAAAGCGTCCCGAATACCGTCAAGACGCTCGGCGATCATCGGCTCATCTGCGCCATTGCTGACGACGAGCGCACGGTCTTCCATGATGGCCTGCACAGCGAGCGCGGCAACCGCGTCAGGGGTGTGGCCTGCTTCCAGCATGGCCGTCAGATGGGACTTCACGGCATCGCCGGCCTTTTCCCAAATATCACCGGCGCCGCCATAGCGATCCTGCCGCTTGTCTCCGCTCGAGAAGAAGCCGGTTTTCATGAAACTTGGGCACAACACGGTGACCCCGATCGGGGTATCGGCCAATTCCGCGCGCAGCGATTCCGATAATGCGACGACGGCGGCCTTGGATGCGCAATAGACGCCGGAGAACGGCATGCCCTTGAGCCCGGCGATCGAACCTGTGTTGAGTATATGGCCGACCTCGCCATGGGCGCGCATGCCGGGCAGAAAGGCGGCGATGCCATTGACCACGCCCATGACGTTGACTGCAAACACCCACTCCCAATCCGAAGGCAGCAGTGTGTCGACCGGGCCGGAGACGACGACGCCGGCATTGTTGCACAACAAATGCACCCGGCCGAAACGCTCCTGCGTCCGGGTCGCGGCAGCCTGCATCGATGCACGTTCGGTCACGTCGCAGACCAGACCGTCCGCATCATAGTCTGAACTCCTCAGACCCTCGACTGCAGCACCAACTGCATCCACGTCGATGTCGGCTAGCATGATCTTCATGCCGGCCGCGCCAAACCGGCGCGCCAGCGCCAGACCAAAGCCGCCGGCACCGCCAGTGATGAACGCGGTACGTCCGTCGAGCTGTTTCATCTCCGTGTCCTCTGTCTCAAGCCCGCTTCACGCGATGCAATGCGTCGTCAATGTGCCGATGGGCTCGATGCGGATCTCGATGCTGTCGCCTTCGCGCAGGAAGACCGGCGGCTTGCGGCCGACGCCGACACCGGCCGGCGTTCCGGTCAGCAGCACGTCGCCTGGCTGAAACGCGTACCACCGCGAGAAATGCGCAATCTGCTCGCCGATCGGGAAGATCATATCCGACACCAATGCGTCCTGCATGACGTTGCCGTTGAGGATTGTCGTCAATCGCATGGCGCTTGCATCGGGGACTTCCTCGACCGTCAGCAGATCGGGGCCGAGTGCCGTAAAACCGGGCAATTGCTTGCCCATGATGTTGACCTCCCAGGTCAGTCGCGCTTCCCAAGGCTGGCGTGCCTCCCATACCGGTTTGACCCAGTCGCGTGCCGACAGATCATTGGCGACAGTGTACCCGGCGACATAATCTAGCGCATCCCCGGCGCTGACCTGATAACAGGCGCGCCCGAATATAACCGCCAGTTCGCCCTCATAATCGACTTGGTGCGGCGCTTGCGCCGGGAGATGCAAACGGGCATTCGGATGCGAAACCGACGCCGGGCTTTTGAGGAAAGCGCTGGGATGGGCAGGCTGAGGCGTTCCCGCCATCTCCTTCAGGTGCGAATGATAGTTGAGCCCGACCGCGAGTATCAGGCCGGGGTTGGGCACCGGCGCAAGCAGCCGTGTCCCCGCAGCAAGAACCTCGCCCTGCTCAAGCGCCGCGGCGTGTTCGTCCGGCGTGTGGGCCGTATGACGCTCGACCATGGCGCGCACCACATCCAGGCCTTGCCGCCCGCCACGAAGCAGCGGGATCATGGTGCTCGGCAGCCAGCTTTCCAAGCTCCCCGGCGTTGCGGCACGAGCCAGGTGAAGGATCGTGCCGTCAGGCAGGCGCGCACCGCCCGCACCCCCTCACGGTAGCCCCCCGCCCGCGCCGGCGGGGCGCTCGGCCACCACACGACGCAGCGCGGCTCCCCCGGCGCCACCTCCGGCGGCTGCTCGGCGGCGAGGTTGCGGCACGTCACGGCCCGGTCCAGCAGC
>CAXTOI010000154.1:0-7920 GCA_964245645.1 uncultured Novosphingobium sp.
GACCATGGGCGATCCGCGCTTTCGCTTCGGCCAGTCGATCGTGCGGCATATAATGCGTGGCCAGGCCCGCCCACAGGCATTCCGCGCCATCGATGCGCGCGCCGGTCAGCGCCAGGAACTGGCCGATCCGCCCCGGCAGGCGCGACAGATACCAGCCGCCGCCGACATCGGGGAACAGGCCGATGCCGGTCTCGGGCATCGCAAATCGCGTGTTTTCGGTGGCAACCCGATACCGCGCCGGTGCGGCAATGCCGACGCCGCCGCCCATGGTGATCCCGTCCATGAACGCGACAACCGGCTTGGCATAGGTAAACAGCAGATGGTTGAGCCGATATTCCTCGTAGAAGAACCGCAGCCCGCTGCCGCCGCCGTCGTTCAGCGCCGACTGCCGAAGCAGGTTGATATCGCCGCCCGCGCAAAACCCGCGTCCCTCGGCATGATCGATCGCTACCGCCTGCACCGCTGGATCATCGCGCCAGGCCAACAACGCGGCGGTCATGGCGTGAACCATCGCCGCCGTCAGTGCGTGTATCGCCTTCGGCCGGTTCAGCGAAAGCACGCCGGCCACGCCATCGCGGCGGACGGCAACCTCGTCCGTGGCCCATGCTGCTTCGCTCATTTCAGCAGGTCGCGGCCGATGATCAGCCGCATGACTTCGCTGGTGCCTTCAAGGATGCGATGCACGCGCAGGTCGCGCCAGAAGCGCTCGATCGGATAGTCGTGCAGATAGCCGTAGCCGCCGAACATCTGCAACGCCTTGTCGGCGATTTCCGAGCCGCTGTCGGAGGCGAGCCTCTTGGCCATGGCCGCGAACCGCGATTTGTCGGGCGCGCCATGAGTCACCTTGACCGCTGCGAGATACAGCAATGCGCGCGCCGCTTCGAGATCGGTGGCCATATCGGCGAGCTGGAACTGGGTGTTCTGAAAGCTGGCAATCGGCTTGCCGAATTGGCTGCGATCCTTGACGTAGCCGATCGCCTCGTCAAGGCAGCGCTGCGCGCCCCCGAGCGAGCATGCGCCGATATTGATCCGCCCGCCGTCCAGCCCGGCCATGGCGAATTTGAAGCCATCGCCCTCGGCGCCGACGCGGTTCTCTACCGGCACTTCGACATTATCGAAAATCACTTGCGCGGTCGGCGAGGCGTGCCAGCCCAGCTTGTTCTCGGGCGCGCCGAACGACAGCCCCGGTGTGTTCTTTTCGACGACGAGGCAGGAGACGCCCCCCGCCTTGCTGCCGGACGATCCATCCTCACCCGTCCTGGCCAGCACGACATAGATATCGTTGAAGCCGGCCCCCGTGATGAATTGCTTGGTGCCATTGACCACATAATGACTCTTATTGCCGGACAGCTTGGCCGTGGTGCTCAAACTGGCTGCGTCCGAGCCCGAACCGGGCTCCGTCAGGCAATAGCTGGCGATCTTGTCCATGCCGATCATGGCCGGCAGGAACCGCGCCTTGATCTCGCTGCAGCCGAAGCGGTCGATCATCCAGGAGGCCATGTTGTGGATTGAAATGAAGGCGCTGGTCGCAGGGCAGCCGTAAGCCATCGCCTCCATGATCAGCGCCGCTTCCAACCGCCCCAGCCCGGTGCCGCCGCTTTCGGGCGAGACGTAGATCGCACCGAAGCCCAGCTCGCCTGCGGCTTTCCAGACATCGACGGGATAATGATGCTCTTCGTCCCACTGCGCCGCGAAGGGCGTGATGCGATCGGCGGTGAACTTGCGCGCCATGTCCTGTATGGCACGCTGATCTTCGGTTAGCTGGGATGGGTCGGTCATCACACCTGCCTTGTAGTCTCGTCATGCTGACCCAGGTCAGCAGCCATGGGCCGCGCGATCAACCCACCAGTTCGATAATATCCTGGCCGAACAGCGCCTCGTCGCTGGGGATCACCTTGGATTCGGCCAGCGGCTTCGAAATCCAGGTGATGTTGACCAGGTCGATCCAGCTGATGTTGTTGTTGGTCCCGTTGCCGCCCCAGCTACCGCAGCCGAGCGAGAAGGTCTGGCGCATGCCGTTCCACAGATTGCCCGAGTTCGATGCCGATTGCGGCTGATTGACCATGACGCGACTGGTCTTCGTGCCGATCGCCAGCTTCAGGATATTCTCGTCGCTGCACGAATAGATCCCGCAGCTGTGCCCCTGGCCCTGATAGCCCTGGATGTCATTGGTGAGCCGGATTGCCGCATCGATATCCTTGGCGCAATAGAGCGCCATGGTCACGGTCATCTTTTCGCCGGAGAAAGGATAATCCGCGCCGAACCCGGTTTCCGGGACGATGAAGAACTGCTTGCCCTCGGGGAGCGAAAAACCCGCCATGCCGGCGATCACGTCGGCCGGTTGCGCCACCGCCTTGGCGTTGATCAGCCCGTCGTTCCAGATCACCGCCTGCAGCAGGGCCTTTTCGTCCGCGCTGACGACATAGCCGCCCTGATGCACGAGCTTGGCCAGCATCGCATCGTAGATCGCATCGACCAGGATCACCGCATTGTCGGACGAACACGAAGCGGCCAGATCGAGCGTCTTGGAAATGCGGATCTTTTCGGCCGCATCGTCCAGATCGGCGGTCTCATCGACGGTGATCACGGCATTGCCCACGCCCACGCCCAGCGCCGGCGTGCCCGAGCTGTAAGCGGCCCTGACCATCGGCGTACCGCCCGTGGCCAGAATGCGGTCGCATTGGCGCATCACCTCGTTGGTCTTCTCCACCGAAGGCGTCTCGATCGCGATCACGAGGTCGGCGGGCGCGCCCATCTTGACCAGCGCGTCGCGCATCAGGTCGCAGATAATGCGATTGGTGATCTTGGCGCGCGGATGCGGCGCAACGATGATCGAATTGCGCCCCTTGACCGCGCAGATCGCCTTGATCACCGGGGTCGCCTCGGGGTTGGTCGATGGCGACAGCGCACCGATCACGCCGACCGGCTTGGCGATCTTGATGAGGTTGCGTTCCTTATCTTCCTCGATCACGCCCACCGATCGGTCATCGATGATGTCCATCAGCGCGGCGCGGGTCTTGCGGAATATCTTGAGATATTTTCCGTCGTAATTGCCCAGTTGGGTCTCGTCGATGGTATGCCGGGCAATCATTTGGGCAGTCGATTCCTTGGCGACTGCATAGACCATGCCGCGGAT
This sequence comes from uncultured Novosphingobium sp., assembly GCA_964245645.1. Classification (GTDB taxonomy): domain Bacteria; phylum Pseudomonadota; class Alphaproteobacteria; order Sphingomonadales; family Sphingomonadaceae; genus Novosphingobium. The sequence goes on from CAXTOI010000154.1 coordinate 3,137, forward strand.
CAGGCGATCCACTTGCGCTTGCGAATAATGCTCGACCTGGTCTTGCGCCGCGCGCGAGCGGGCAACCAGCGCGGCAATTTCGCGCGCTTCGGGCGTGTCATTTATGACGTTGACGGCAGCCATGGCGAGTCCTCGACCTGGGCGTTCCTCCCCTGCAACACAGCGCGTGGCTGGAGATTCGTGCCGATTGTGTGACAAAGATTTTCCGGTGAAACGGGTTTAACCGATCGGTTAGTTTTCTCTGCACTTTTGCCGAGATAGAGGCAAGTCGAATCCTCTCGGTGCCACGCCAATCGCCGGGACTTGCATGCTGCCTGTTGCGAGAGCTGCCCTGCTCTGCCACGACGGCTGCGTGCAAACAGAGGCAACATCGGTTTCCAACGCAGCAGGCAAGGAGCAGGCGTGAGCGAATTGATGATAGAAGCGGCGGATTTCCGCGCCGTGCTGGGCAATTATCCGACCGGCGTTGCCGCAATTACGGCGATGAGCGAAGCCGGTATGCCGGTCGGCATGGTGGTGGGCACCTTTACCTCGGTTTCGCTCGACCCGCCGCTGGTCGGCTTTCTGCCCGACAAGGGATCGACGACCTGGCCGCAGATCGCGGCAGCGGGCCATTTTGCGGTCAATGTGCTGGCCAGCGACCAGACCGGGCTATGCCGCCAGCTCGCGGGTAAGGGCGACAAATTCGCCGGGGTGGAATACATCGTTTCTTGTCATGGCCTGCCGTTGCTGCCCGATGTGATCGTCGCCATTGAATGCCGCATTCATTCGATTACCGATGCCGGCGATCATTACTTCGTGCTCGGGTCAGTACTGGGGCTGGAAGCGAAGCGCGAGGGCGATCCGATGCTGTTCTTCAAGGGCCGTTACGGCGGTTTCGCCGATCGGGGTTAAAGGGGCCTTCCAAAATCCTCCCCTCTGGGGGAGGTGGCTCGCGAAGCGAGACGGAGGGGGCAGTCCAGGCGAACCCGAAGGGGGAGGATTTAGGCCTGCACAGCCTATTTACCCTTGCGCGCCACTTGTTCCTGCCGGTCCAGTTTCGACTCGCCCGGCACGAAGCTGGCGGCGGTGACCTTGAACCAGATCAGCAGCGGCGCAGCCATGTAGATCGAGGAATAGGTGCACACGAAGATGCCCAGGATCAGCGCGGCCGAAAAGCCATAGATCACCCGCGGACCCAGCAGCAGCAGCGCGAACAGCGTGATCAGCATCGTCGCCGAGGTCATCACCGTGCGCGCCAGCGTCTCGTTGACCGACAAGTCGAGCAGCTCGGGCATCGGCATGCGCCGGAACTTCTTCAGATTTTCGCGGATGCGGTCATAGACGACGATGGTATCGTTCAGCGAATAGCCGATTACCGTCAGCAGCGCGGCGACGATGGTGAGGTCGAATTCCATCTGCGTCACCGCAAACAGCCCAAGCACCAGCGTCACGTCATGGACCAGGCTCAACAGCGTGCCGACGCCGAATTGCCATTCGAAGCGATACCAGATGTAGATCGAGATCGCGATCGAGGCGAAACCGAGCGCCTTGAACGCGGTCCAGGCTAGCTCCTTCGACACCTTGCCCGATACCGCATCGACGCCGTCGATCCGCACATCGGGATGGCGCTGGGTAATGGTGGTGGTGATGCGCTTGGCCATCGCGTCGGCCAGGCCGGGGTTCTTGTCGGACCCGGCCGGCAGCTTCAGCCGGATCGAAATGGCATTCGGCGCGCCGAAGGTCTGGATGATCGGCTCGCCAAAGCCGAGGCTCCCCACCTCGCCGCGTAGCGCCGCGATCGGTGCCGCCGCGCTATGGGTGAAGGTGGCGCGGATCATCTGCCCGCCGACGAAATCCACCCCGAGATTGAGTCCGTTGACCGCGATCAGCACCCAGCTGGCGATCATCAGCAGCGTGCTGACGATGGTCGTCGGCCATTGCCAGCGCAGGAAGTGGATATTGGTGTTGTCGGGGACGAATTTGATCAGGCGCATGGCAGATTCCTATATCACCAGATCGGCGGGCCGCGTTCTGCGCAACCATTGGGCGACCCACATCCGGGTCAGCATCACGGCCGTGAACACGCTGGTGACGATACCGATCATCAGCACCACTGCGAAGCCCTTGACCGGCCCCGAGCCGAACATGAACATCAGCGTCGCGGCGATGAAGTGCGTGGTATTGGCATCGAAGATCGTCCGGCTGGCTTCCTTATAGCCCATTTCCACCGCCTGAAACACCCGGCGTCCGCGCCGGCGCTCCTCGCGGATGCGCTCGTTTACGAGCACGTTGGCGTCGACCGCGGCGCCGATCGTCAGCACGAAGCCAGCGATGCCGGGCAGCGTCAGCGTCGTGCTGAATCCGGCCATGATGCCCAAGATCATAGCCACGTTGATGATCAGCGCGAGCACCGCATAGACGCCGAAGCGGCCATAGACCGCGATGATCAGCAGCATCACCGCGCCGGTGCCGACGAGCATGGCGATCACACCCTTGTGGATCGCATCGGCGCCCAGATCGGGGCCGACGGTGCGTTCCTCGATCACCTTGAGATCGACCGGCAGGGCGCCCGAGCGCAGCGCAATTGCCAGTTGGTTGGCCGATGCCACGGTGAACCCGCCCGAAATCTGCGCGCTGCCGCCCATGATGGCTTCGTTGATATTGGGCGCCGACAACACCTTGCCGTCGAGGATGATGGCAAACGGGTGGCCGACATTCTCGGTCGTGAGCTTGGCGAATTTCGCGCCGCCGGCGGAGTCGAAGGTAATCGACACGACTGGGCCATTGTTGCTATCGAAGGTCTGGCTGGCGTCGGTCAGCTGGTCGCCCTTGATCCCGCCCAGCCGCTTGACGGCGAGCATTCCGGCCTCTCCGCCATGCGCGCCAGGCGCGAACGGCACCAGATCGTCGCCCGGCGGCTTGATGCCCTGCGCGACATCGCTGGGCAGCGCAGCCATGTCGACGAGCTTGAACTCCAGCTTGGCAGTCTGGCCGAGCAGATCCTTCAGCGCGGTCGGGTCCTTGAGGCCGGGCACCTGGACGACGATGCGGTCGTTTCCTTCGCGCAGGATCGTCGGCTCGCGCGTGCCCAGCGCGTCGATGCGCTTGCGCACCACTTCGGTGGCGGTGTCCATGGCGTTGGTGACCGCCTGGTCGATGCCCTCCTTCGTCGGGGTCAGCACGATGCGGGTGCTGTCGACGACCTTGAGATCCCAATCGCGCTTGCCGGTCAGCCCGGCGCCGCTGGTCAGCCCCTGCAACAGGTCGCGCGCGGCATCGACCTCGCCCGGATTGTCGACCATGAAGCTGATCGAGCCGTCCTTGTTGGAGATATCGCCCGCCTTGATCGACCCGTTCGCCTGGCTCAGCTTGACGCGGACGCTTTCCTCCATGCCCTCCAGCCGTTGCGCCACGACCTGGTCGGGATTGGCTTCCAGCAGCAGATGGCTCCCGCCGGCCAGGTCCAGCCCCAGGTTGATGCGCGGCTGCGGCAGCGCTGCGGGCCACGGCAGATTGGCCACCGCAAAGATCGACGGCAGCGCCGCCGCGCAGCAGGCCAGCGCGATGAACCAGAACCAGATTTTTTTCCAGCGAGGGAAATCAAGCATTTGTCAGCGACTTTGAAGAAGAAGGAAACCGGAATCAATCGTTGGCGGCGGTGCCGCCGGGAGGAATGACATCGGTGATGGTCGATTTCAGGGCCTTGACCTTCATCCCCGGCGCCAGTTCGACATCGACATAGGTATCGTCGATCCGCACCACGCGACCGATCAGCCCGCCGCCGGTCAGCACTTGATCGCCCTTTTTCAAGGCATCGAGCTTGGTCTTGTGCTCCTTCTGCTGGCGCATTTGCGGGCGCAGGAACAGGAACCACATCATCCCGCCGATCGCCACCAGCGGCAGATACTGCAGCCACGCCGGCGGCCCGTCGTTCGCGGCAGCAGCGCCGGCGGCAAGGATGGTCAGCAGGGGATTACTCATGGCCGGGGCAAACTCTCACGAAATATCGAGGCGATGCGCGGCCACTTGCGCAGCGGACACGCAAGATGTCCGGCACCGAAGGCCGCGCGCCTAGCAGCAATCCCCCGCGATGGCAACGAACGGGCCGGAGCCACGGAAAACCACGCCTTTTCTCTCAAGAAGAGCCGAGTCGGCAGATGCCTCCCTCCTAGAGTTTTTCCGAGTAAAACGTCAGAGATCGAGATGCAGGAACTGGTTGAAGTCGCTGGGCTCGTAATCGGCAAAAGCCGCGCCGTTGATGAAGCCGCGCCGGTAATACAACGCCAGCGCCGGTTCGAATGCCGGCCCGCTGCCGGTTTCGAGGCTCAGCCGCCGCACCCCGCGTGCCCTGGCGGCAGCGATGATCGTCTCCAGGAGCGTAGCCCCTGCCCCCATGCGCAGGAAATCGACATGGGTACGCATGGACTTCACCTCGGCATTGCCGTCCGTCAGCATCTTCGATGCGCCGATTGCCGCGATGCGGTGATCGTGCCACGCGCTCCACACCGTGACCTCAGCGATCTGCAAGCCCGAAAGATCGAGCGCACGCACATGATCGGGCGGCGAATTGGCATGCATCCCGGCAAGATGAATCGCCAGCAGCCCGCGGGCCTGCTCGCCCGCAAGATCGTCTATCCGAATTTCGAATCGCGAATTACGATTTGACGCTAAAGGCGCAATCATCTGGTCCTACCCACCGTCCCGAGCTTGTCGAAGGGCTGTTTTTCTTTCAACATATGCTTAACCATAACGGAATTCTCATGATCCCGCCTGACCGTCCTCGCCGCAGCGCGCTTTATCTG